>JBIPMI010000158.1:0-7153 GCA_044369215.1 Bacteroidia bacterium
ATTCACCCGCTTTTTTAGTAGCATTTGATTGTACAGTATCAAATGAAGCGGGAATTGTAATCACAGATGAATTAATTTGAGAATCCTGTTCAAATCCAATAAGTGCTTTTAGAATTTCAGCAGAAAGTTCTAGCGGATTTGTTTTGATATCAGAATTTTCAATTTGAAATTCGGCATCGGTCCCCATACTTCTTTTAAAACTGGTGAATACATTTCCGGGTTGACTTTGTAACAAATCCAAAGCCTTTTCTCCAACCAGAATCCTTCCATTTTTATAGGCAATAGCAGAAGGCAATAGTTCCCTGAAACCTTTTGGGTTTTTTAGAATAATGGCTTTTCCCTGACTGTAAAATCCTATAGCGGAATTGGTGGTGCCTAAATCAATACCAAAATTTATTGTATGTTGCATTTTTATTATTTCAAAGAGATATTTAATTCATCAATTAACCTATTTTGTTACTAAAAATAAGAATTTTTTTAAGAAAGATTTGGCTCAGGATATTGAATCATCAACCCATAGTTCCTGAATTTTTTAGGGTTCTTGAGGAGTTAGGCATTAATCGTGAGAATATTTCAGAATTAGATGAAAAGGCAATCATAAGAATAGAAAAAAAGTTAAAGGCTCGAAGTAAGATGTCGGGTGCTTATGAAAATCAGGCCAATGAAAATATCTTATCAGCTATAAAAAAGCATCACAGAGCAATTGAATGTTTTTATACTGATGATATGTTATATCATTTATCTCAAGGAAAAAAATTTAATGATAATCAGTTTATTGCTTTTTATCCGGTTGATAAAGAAGACTTAGAAAGGGTAAAATTATTTTTTGAAGAGTGTTTAGCAGATGATTTTTTAGAACAGGTACAAAAGCGTTTTGTGTCAAATAAAATTGTTGAAATTTATAAATGGCATTTAACTGAGCAAATTTTTTCTGCATCATTTAGCCGACGTTTGTCACAATTATTGAAAGCTAAGTTTGAATATGTGATTGAAACATTTAAGCAAATGCCAACAGATCCTGTGTTGGAACAAAGAATCAATTATGCAAGGAACAGGCATTTTTACATGGTTCTGAGTTTTTATAAGGATGAAGAATTAAGTACTTTGATTTTTAAACTGCTTGAGTTTTATAATACACATAGTTACTATACCAAGGGGCAGGATTTTGCTGATTCAGTGTTATTTCATATTCATGAATACGACAGAGATGATTTCGTTTTAGGAGTAAATGTGATGGCTACTACCATGAATGCAGGCGGTAGTTATAAAGCCATGTGGATTGGAATCCTGATTATTTTTGGAATCATTTTTGGGCCAATTATTTACTTGGTTTCAACCCATAAACCTAGTTTACCAAAATCTTTTAAAATGCCAACTGAAGAGGGTTTTTTGTCAAGTCGAGATATTGAAAATCAATTTGCAGCAAATAGAAATATAGTCACAAGCAGAATAGCGTATAATTATGTATCAAAAACCGATAGTTTAGTTATCAATGCAGAATCAGGTAGAATGGCTCAATTGGTGGGATACAAGTTTAAACTGGATAGCATCATTCCATTAAAAACCGGTGATTATATTCTAAAAGAACAAAGAGGAAGTTTTAACCAGTTTCTGCCTCAAACTCCTGAAAAATTCTATTTTGTAAACCGAACTTCAAACTCCGTTTTTTTACTGATTTATTTTAATCAATGTATGTTTAAGGAATTTGATGTTTTACATCCTTGTCCTTACCCATTTGCCTGGAATGAAATGTATGTGAAGCCATTTGATTCGGTGGCATTAAGTTCGAGTGTTCTCGATTATTTTTATATCCAAACGGGTAAACAATTATTGCTCTTAAGCAGAACAATTGAACAACTGGAAGACGAGCCTGAAAAGTATTATTTATGGTTGAGACCAAATGAAGTTGATACTATTTTATACCGACAAAAATTTGTGAATGTAAATGGTCAAAAAACGCGGGGAGGAAGATTTGTATTAACATCAAGCGAAAAGACTTTTCAGATAAACTGGTTTGGAAAACAAAAGGCAATTTTTCAAAAAGAAACTAAGGAATACTTAGAACCTAATCAGCCTTTAATTTTTGAATACAAGAAAAGGAAGAATCGACGTTAAATTTTCTTTTTATACAAGGGAACATTGCTGCAAGCTTCACCATACATTAAACTTTTTGCATAAGGTAAAAGTTTATGGGTGATTTCTAAGTAAGCATGAACAGGCACAGGCACATCGCTACATCCTTTTATAATTACTCGCTGGTCAGTATAATTTTCAGGCTTGATTTGATTCAAAGCATCTTGATATAAAATGGCCTCCAGATTTTCTAAAGAACCAAATACATATCTATTGGCAAAAGGTTCGATAGCAATTCCCAAAATCATATAAGCCCAGGTTGGAATAATTGCATCAGTAGAGCAGTAAAAAGCGATATTTTTTCCTTGGAATTGGTTCCAATTATAAGATTTGACCATCTCCCTGAAATCTTTTTCCTTTAATATCATTTCACGAAAAAGAAAATCCTTGATATCAAAATGAATACGTTCTCCGCTGTGGAAATAATCCTCCAGGTTAAGAGTAATTAAACCACTTGCGGCAACTTTATTTTCTATCAAATCTAATTCAGCCATATGCTATTTTAGAAACATGTTTTTATAAATACTTCTTCTACTTAAAACCTGAACCAAAGAGGTATCAGCTTTTCCATCTTTAGTGGCTCTTATATAATAATTACCTTGTAGAAGGAAGCCAAAGTCTGCCTGACTATTAAAACTGCCGGTTGAGATGGCATTTAAAGGTAGATTTCTTTTTAAATCATCATAACTGATGTATAAAAAAATGTCAGTATTTGTTAATCTAAGTGTTCCTTCAGCATTGTAAGGTATCACATAAAGTCTTCCATTGAACTCTGAAGTATCATTGGTTATGATTTCATTTTCGAGTTGAGAATTACTTGTTTCTGATTTTTTACAAGCAAAAACACTTAATAAAACATAAGCGATAAGTGCGATTTTAAGAGATTTCATTTCTAATTATTTTATTTCTGTGATTTTTACAGCATTTGTTCTTGAACGCTCAGTGATTGGCATACTAGCAGTATTAACAACAATTTCACCGGGTTTTACATAGCCCATTTGAACCAATTGGTCGTTGATATCATTTAGGGAGGCATCAGTACTTTCAAATCCTCTATACAAGAAACCTCTAATTCCCCAAACCAAACTTAACGTATTTAATAATCTTGGATTGGTTGTAAAAATAAAAATAGGAGCTTTGGGTCTGTAACTAGCCAAACGATATGCTGAATAACCTGAGAAAGTCATACCAACCACTGCATGTGCTTTTAAGTGGTCTGAAATTCTTACTGCTGTAAACAAGATTTCATCTGAAATAAAAGTTGGCGAATTTTCATCCGGACGTTTTCCTTTGAAGTAAGGCGCATTGGTTTTTTGTTCAACCTCAGCAATAGTTTTTCGCATGTATGTAATTGCCTGAACAGGATAAGCACCAACAGAAGTTTCTGCACTTAACATAACAGCATCGGCACCATCCATAACAGCATTAGCAATATCATTTACTTCCGCACGTGTTGGAACTGCATTTGTAATCATGCTTTCCATCATTTGAGTGGCAATAATTACCGGTTTAGATAATTCAATGCATTTTTTTACAATCATTTTTTGAATCACCGGAACTTGTTCCATAGGCATTTCAACACCTAAATCTCCACGAGCTACCATTACTGCATCAGTAACCTGAATAATTCTATCAATATTCGTAACAGCCTCAGGTTTTTCCACCTTAGCTACAATTCTTGGTTTCCAGTCGTTTAGCTCAATAATATTTTTAATAAAAATAACATCATCAGCATTTCTAACAAAACTAAGGGCAACCCATTCAACTTTATTTTCAAGACCAAATTTTAAATCATCTAAGTCTTTTTGAGTCATAGAAGGAATTGATAATCTTGTATCAGGAAGATTGAAACCTTTTTTATTAGAAAGAATTCCACCAACAATTACTTTGGTTTTAATTAAATTTTTACGGTTGGTTTCAACTACTTTTAATTCAAGTTTACCATCATCAAGCAAAATTCTTTCGCCTGCATTGATGTCTTTTGGAAGGCTATCAAAATTTACATATATTCTATCAGAGGTACCAATGCATTTTTCGGTTGTAACTTCGAGAATGGAATCCTGAATAATTTCAATTTTTCCGTTTTCCATTTCACCGACACGAAGTTTAGGGCCTTGTAAATCGAGTAAAATGGCAATATGTACATTTAAATCTTCTCTTACTTTTCTAATATTATCAATTACCTGTTGGTGATCATCATACGAACCATGTGAGAAATTGAGGCGGCAAACATCTACTCCTGCTTCTACAATTTTTCTAAGATTTTCATAACTACTGGTTGCCGGACCAATTGTGGCAATAATTTTGGTTCTGTTAAAGATGCTATCGTGTGTCATATTATTATACTATCCAACTTAATTTATTTTTTACTTTGGCTTGATCTATTGAGGCGGCGAGGCTAATTTCAGAAATTTTCCGAAGCTGTGTTAAGAAATTAATTTCTTCAAAAAACTCAATTCCACCTCTTAATACCATTAAAAAGTCGAATTGTTTAAGGTCTGGACTCAGTATTTCTCCAAATTCTTTATTGGCTATTAAAGAAAAATGCAGGTGATTTTCCTCGTCAAAATAGTCCAATTTAGAGAAACCGGAATTTGCTGCCGGATTAAAATCAAGTAGTTCTAAATCCTCGATTCTGCTAAAATCTAAACCTGTTTTTTGGTTAATTAACCAGCCTAATCTGCTGATTGTTTGATTAGTAACTATTCCAATCAGTAGAAAATTAACATTTGCTTCAAAATCTAATTGTTGGCGCTTCAATGTTACAAATAAACAAAATTTTTGGGAGCTTCACCCAATGCATTTGAAATCAGCTTAAAAAAGGAAGAAAAATGACAGCAAGTCTAAAATTTGCTTTTTAAATCTAAAAAGTAGTTTATTTGCAAAGTATAAAACTTAAGAACAATGTCAGACATCAGAGGAAGAGTAAAAATTATCATCATGGACAAGCTAGGTGTTGAAGAAAGCGAAATCAACGACGAAGCAAGCTTCACCAATGATTTAGGTGCAGATTCACTTGACACCGTAGAATTGATTATGGAATTCGAAAAAGAATTCAATATTGCAATTCCGGACGACCAAGCAGAGAAAATTGCTACAGTTGGTCAGGCAGTTGCCTACATTGAAGCAAATGTAAAAAACTAAACTGCAAGCATTAAAATTTTACAAATGCGTTTGCGTAGAGTTGTTGTAACAGGATTAGGTGCCTTAACACCCATTGGCAACACCCTTCAGGCGTATTGGGATGGATTATCAAATGGGGTAAGTGGTGCAGCACCAATTACCCAATTTGATGCATCCAAGTTCAAAACCCGATTCGCGTGTGAGGTCAAGAATTTTGACCCAACTGAATTTATTGATAAAAAAGAAGCAAGACGGATGGACCGTTTTACTCAATTTGCGATTGTCACTTCAGATGAGGCAATTCGCGATGCGGGCTTGACTTCCGATAATATCAATCCTGATAGGGTAGGCGTTATTTGGGGTACAGGGATAGGTGGACTTCACACATTTTTGAGTGAAGTTTCTTCGTTTGCTAAAGGTGATGGCACTCCGCGTTTTAGTCCATTCTTCATCCCTATGATGATTGGAGATATTTCGGCAGGTATGATTTCTATTCGCAATGGTTATCGTGGTCCCAATTTCGTTACCATGTCTGCTTGTGCTTCATCAACAAATGCTATAGCCGATGCCTTTAATTATATTCGCTTAAATAAAGCTGATATTATCGTAACAGGTGGTTCAGAAGCATGTGTTAATGAAGCCGCTATGGGTGGTTTCAACTCTATGAAAGCCCTGAGCGAACGTAATGATGACCCTCAAACTGCATCAAGACCCTTCGATTTAAATCGTGATGGTTTTGTTCTGGGTGAAGGTTCAGGTGCTTTAATTCTTGAAGATTTAGACCATGCCTTAGCTCGCGGTGCAAAAATTTACGCCGAAATAGTTGGTTGTGGTTTATCTGCTGATGCATATCATATGACTGCTCCACATCCTGATGGTTTGGGCGCAACCAATGTAATGAAAAATGCATTGGAAGATGCAGGAATGAAACCGGAAGATATTGATTATATTAATGTTCACGGAACTTCAACTCCTTTAGGCGATCCACAGGAAGTAAAAGCTATTACCAATATCTTTGGTGAACATGCTTTCAATATTAATATCAGTTCAACTAAATCAATGACTGGTCACCTTTTAGGTGGTGCCGGCGCAATTGAAACAATTGCATGTATTCTGGCAGTTGATAAAGGAATTATTCCTCCAACAATTAACCACACAACAGATGATCCTGCATTTGATACTCGTTTGAATTTGACTTTCAACAAAGCACAACACCGCGAAGTTAGAGCTGCTTTAAGCAATACTTTTGGCTTCGGTGGACATAATGCTTCTGTTATTATTAAGAAATTTACTGAGTAATTTTTGTGCTTCGGAAACTCGTAACTTCTGTTTGGCCCAGAAATGCGAAGCAGCGGGCTTTGGCCCTTCAAATTAAATCAATAACCGGCTTCAAACCCAGTCGTTTGATTTGCTATGAGCAAGCTTTGCGACATCATTCTGTCTCTAAAACCATTCATCATAATGGATCAAGAGATAGTAATGAGAGACTGGAATTTCTCGGCGATGCCATGCTAAATGCTGTCATCGCCGAATATTTATTTAAAAAATACCCTTACCAAGATGAGGGTTTCCTTACCCAACTTCGTTCCAAAATTGTAAGTCGTGAAAGCCTCAACGACCTTGCCATGAAAATCCAGTTGAATAAATTGGTTGTTTATGACAGGCGTAGTATGCACAATATCAATCTTAGAAACAGCATTTTTGGAAATGCACTTGAAGCTTTTCTCGGAGCCATTTTTCTTGATGGTGGTTTTTCAACTTGCCGTGATTTTATTCTAGATAAATTACTAAAATATCATGTTGATGTAGATAAATTAGAGCATACAGAAACTAATTTTAAGGGTAGATTGATAGAATTTGGACAGAAAAAATCATTAAATGTTGAGTTTGATGTGGA
>JBIPMI010000008.1:0-22455 GCA_044369215.1 Bacteroidia bacterium
GTTCATTTTTAAAAACGCTTTCTCTATAACCAAATCCGCAATCTTTATTGTTGAATTTAACCAGTTTGCCACTTTCGATTTCAATGGCAAATAGTTCTTCAAAAGTATCTTTTATTTCAGCTCCATAGGCTCCAATATTTTGCATAGGAGCAGCACCAACACATCCCGGAATCAATGATAAATTTTCAACACCTGCAAAGTTTCTGTTCACACAATAAACCACGAAATCATGCCATTTTTCTCCGGACATCGCTTTTACCCAAACATGATTTTCATCTTCACGAATTACATCTAATCCTTTAAGATTTACTTTGATAACCATTCCGCTAAAATCACCTGTTAAGAGGATATTTGAACCTCCACCTAATACCAGTAGCTTTCTGTCTACCAAATTAAAAGTCTGACACAATACCTGAACTTCTTCAGTTGTATTGACTTCAACAAACTGTTCGGCTTTGGCTTCAATGCCGAAAGTATTATAGGGTTTTAAAGATTTGTTCTGAAATATATGCATGAGTATTGAGCAAAGAAACAAAACCAAATGAAAAAAGCTCAAGAAATTTTCATTTTTCTTGAGCTTTTTTTATGAATAGATTTTTGTTTAATTATTTTAAACTAAAGTTCCTGTATTTCATCTATTTCTGTTTTGATTTTTTTGGGCAAACTATTGTACACCAATTCGTAGGAATGGTCAATTAGTTCGAAAATTAATTTATCACTCACATCCATATTGAAATAAACAGTGTTCCAATGTGTTTTACTCATGTGCCAACCCGGAACAATTGATTCATATTGTTGTCTTAGTTCAATTGCTTTTTCAGGCTCGCATTTTAAATTACAACGGTCTGCATTTTCAAGACCTATTAAACAGAACATTTTATTACCAATTTTGAAAACCAATGTAGTTTCATCAAAAGGAAAAGTTTCTTCAGCTCCTTTTTTTGAGAGGCAATAATCTCTGAAAAATTCAACATTCATTGTTTACAATACACCAAATAGTTTATATGAAATCTGGAATGAAATCATAGAGCTTCTTAAGCTTGGTTGTGTTCCATTAAATTGAATATTCGAACCCAAATTATTTGAATAATCCCAACGAATATCACCTCTTAATCTCCAAACATCAACACCTGCACCAATTACAATTCCGGTGGTATTCGATTTCAAATCAAACTTTTTAACCAAATTAGCTTCAGTTGGAATTTCTGTATCCTGGTTTAGTAAAAATTGAAAATTTGGTCCTGCATAAACCCTGAATAATTTGATGAATTTCATTCCAAGTAAAACCGGAACATCAGCATATAAACCACTATGTTTTACTGTAACATCTTTGATACTTGAATTGGTGCTAAGATTGCTTCCTGAAATTTTCAAATCAGTGGCACGAGTCGTTATTAAACATTCGGGTTGTACATAAATTCCAACTGCCCATAATTTTAGTCTTGTATAAATACCTCCGTGTAATTTCGCAGCCGCATCGGCATTTAGGGAATAATCTTTTAAATCTTTTAACTGACTTTTCCCACTATTAACTCCCAATTTTATGCCAAGCTCAAATTCTTGTGCCTGAGCAAATGTTTGTAGAACCAACATGAGTCCTAAGAATATTATTTTTTTCATTTTCTTGATTTTAAAATTTGAATACATGCAATTTAGTTAATTGCTTTTGTAAATGGAATTAATCTGTTTCTTCAAGTTGAAAAATATCTTCAACAGGTTTTCCAAAAAATCTTGCAATTTTTAAAGCAAGCATTGTGGATGGAATGTACTTATTCGATTCCATTGCATTAATGGTTTGCCTGCTAACCGATATTTGTTTAGCCAACTCCTCTTGAGTAATGTTTTTAATTGCTCTTTCAACCCTTATATTATTCTTCATTGGAATCGATTTTAGAAACTTGATAAATTTTGTAGTGAAACCTAGCTATGAAAATAATAAGAGTGGTGAACATGTTGCCAATCATTACTGTTATAAAATGATTTCCGAAAATAAATACAAATGCAAAAAGTAATAATAGAAAGTTAATTAGGACAGCCCACATAATTGAATTTAACCTTATTTCATTCGTAAATTCATCTTCGTTTTTAACTTTTGAAAAACTAATTAATAATCCACCAGTAATAAATAAGATGCCAAAAATGGTGAAGGTCATGTCATTTTCAATTACAGTAAAATAATCCGATTTCGAGAATCCTCCACCTGATGCAATAGCAAAAGTTTTGAAATGAATTAGTTCGTCTTTGAATCCATAAATTAAAGAGAGTAAACCAATAACTAAACTTGGAATGAACAAAATCCATCCATAGATTTTGTACTTGTTTGGAAGCAATAATGTGGTTTTCATAATAAATTTAATTGGTGATTCAAATGTAATATTAGTTTTACTATATGTAAAGTATATTTTACAAAAAGATTGATAAAATTTACAAATGGTAATGTAAACTTCACGTTATCAGAGAGAAGAAATTTCATAAAAAAAGCCCGGAATTGCTTCCGAGCTCTTCTATAATTTATTGTAGATTAGTTTTTAACAGGTAAGAAGCCATAGTTTTTACCTAATTCCAATTGGTTTTGTAAGAAGTTGCTTGGGTATTCAACATTTACATTGATGATTTTATCACCTTCCATTACCGGAACCAATTTAGGTTGAACAAATCCTTTATAAGCAGCAACATTCAATTTCTCGAATCTTTCTTTTACTTCTTTTAATAAAGTTTGATCAACATTAACTCCGTAACCTTCAACTAAATCTGTTGCAGCTTTGTAATCACCTTCAGATTTAATACGTTGGATTTCTTTCAATAACATTCCGAACAATTCACGAAGTTTTTCGTAATTATTCACCTTTACATAAGTTTTGCCGTCTTTTTTTACGAATTCAATAACATTGTCTTTTATACCCATTTCAAAAGCCCATTTAGCGTTTAATTGTCTGTTACGCATGTGAGCTTCTTCAAGGTTTTCTCCAATGTTTAAGCGGGTTAATTGAGTTATTAAACCATTTCTGATATAATTGTCATATTCAGTTTTGCCAACTTCAATACTTGGCATTACGCCCAATTCTACCAATTTTGGATCAAGTACATAATACAAAGCAACTAAATCGGCGCGTGCTTCTTCTAAAGTACTTGCATAGTTTTTCAAAGTTTGATCGGGATCGCCAACACCAGGATTAATAATGCCAGAAGCATGACCAATAACTTCATGCATGTCTGTATGTAAATCACTACCTAAAGAACCATATTTTGCATTTCTGTCGATTTCTTCCTGAGTTAAAGCAAACTCTTTCATCATTGGACTTTTTGCACCAACTACATTATAACTGTGAACAATATTTCCTAAAGAAACCGATTTGGAACCATGTTGTTGTCTGATCCAGTTTGCATTTGGAAGATTGATACCAATTGGAGTTGATGGAGCAGCATCTCCAGCTTCTTGAATAACAGTAATAACTTTAGCAGTTATACCTTTAACATTCTTCTTTTTGTGTGAATCCATGATTGGAGAATGGTCTTCGAACCATTGCGCTTCTTTTGCAATAGCGGCAATACGTTTTGTTGCTTCTAAATCTTTTAAACTTACAACCGATTCAAATGTGGCTCTTTTTCCAATAGCATCACCATAAACTTCTATGAAACCATTTACAACATCTAATCTGCTTTCAGTATCATTTACCCATGCAATATTGTACTCATCCCATTTCTTTAAATCACCGGTTTTGTAGTATTCAACCAATAAAGCAAGTGCTTTCTTTTGTTTATCGTTTTCTGCAACATTAACAGCCTTTTCTAACCAGTAAATGATTTTATCAATTGCTGCACCATACATTCCACCTTGCTTCCAAACTTTTTCTACAATCACACCATTTTCTTTGGTCATTTTAGAATTCAAACCCCAAGAAATTGGTTGCTCGTCTTTCGGGTCGATTTTAGCAGCGTAAAATGCTTCAACTTCTTTTTGAGTAACACCTTCGTAAAAGTTGTTTGCACTTGCGGTAACATTATCAATACCGGAAGCAAGGTTTACAGTTTTTGCATCCAAATTTGCATCAAAAATAATGGGAGTCATTTCTTTAATGAAATCCTCAGCCGATTGGCCATTCATTGGAATTGCAGCAGCATCAGAACCTGCTACTAATTTTGCAAAATATTCAGCATTGCAAGTTGGTACAAATTTAATATTGCTGTAATGGTGGTGAATTCCATTTGAGAAGAAAACACGTTTTGCATAGGTTTCAAAATTCTTCCAGTCTTCAGAATTTTTGTCACCATTGTAGCTTGTTAGAATCGCTTCTAAAGTTTTTCTGATTCTTAGATTGTGTTTGTAGTGTTGGTCATAAATAATATCTCTACCGCAATTTGCAGCTTCATATAAATAATAGGCCAATTCTTTTTGTTGAGCTGTTAAGGTTTCAAATCCCGGGATTTCGAAACGAAGCACTTGTAAATCGGCAAACTGGTCGCATTCTACTTCAAAATTCGAAGCAGATTCTGCACCTGTTTTCTTGTTATCGCTATTGCAAGAGGCTAATGTAAGCCCTGCACTAACAACGCCTAGCATCATCATGTTTTTAATTCTCATATGGTTAATTTATAATATTTGGTTAGTTTAAAAGCAAAGCAAATCAAGTTTTTACTTTTAAAATAACAAAATATGATTTGATAAATGGGATGTTTGCTTTAGTATTGGTTAAAATGATAAAAATTAAAAAGGAAACAATTGAATTAATGAATGCCTTGGAAAAGCATTATAATCAAACTCATTTTATAGAATTAGACCCAGTTTCAATCCCTCATCAATTTTCGAAAAGACAGGATATTGAAATTGCGGGTTTGTTTGCAGCTGTTTTTGCCTGGGGCCAAAGGGTAACAATTTTAAGCAAAGCCAATAATTTGCTGCAGAGAATGGACAATTCTCCGCATGATTTTATCATCAATCATACAGATAAAGATTTAGCAAAAATGCTCGGTTTTGTTCATAGAACTTTTAATGATACCGATTTATTGTATTTCATTGAGTTCCTTAAATTCTGGTATTCAAGAAATGAATCACTTGAAAGCGCATTTTTATATAAAGGCTTAAAGTTGGAGCCTACAATTGAATCAGGCTTGAATAATTTTAGAGCGAATTTTTTTTCTTTGGCTGATGTTCCTAAACGTACACAAAAACATATTTCTTCTCCAAATCAGGGGTCTGCCTGTAAAAGGTTAAATATGTTTTTAAGATGGATGGTAAGAAGTGATTCAAATGGGGTTGATTTTGGTATTTGGAAAGGAATCAAATCAAGTCAGTTAATCTGCCCATTAGATTTGCATGTTGCCAGAGTTGCGCGAAAATTTGGCTTATTGGAAAGAGAACAGAATGATTGGAAATCGGCAATAGAATTAACCAATAACTTAAAGTTAATGGATAAAAACGATCCGGTTAAGTACGATTTTGCTTTATTTGGTGCCGGAGTTGAGCATGTTTTTTAGATATGTAATCAACCTGAATTACAAATATTTTCTAATTTCAAGCACTTTGTTGATAATAAAAACTAATAAAAGTGCCGGCCAGATCAAAGCGCTTTTGCTGGTATAATTGATTAGAATTAAACTTGTTAGAATTCCAATATTGATTCCGGCAATAAGAATAAACCAAAGTTGGAAACGTAAATTCTGACTTTGAAAAAAAGAAAGTGCAGAAAAAATTAATAAAATTAGCACGGAGCTAATTGTAACTATGTAAGCAATGTCCATATTTGTGTTGCAATATGCGATACAAGCTAATCATTTCAAACCAGGATCCTCATTTTGTTAGAATTGAAACAATCATTCAAACCAGAGGAGAGCATTTTTTAAAGTTGCAGCTTCCAAGTTGGAGGCCGGGACGTTACGAATTGGCCAATTATGCGAAAAACATAAGGTCGTTTTGTGCCATAAATAATTCGGGAACAGAGTTAATCTGGAAAAAACTTAGCAAAGACACTTGGGAAATAGCTTGTCAGGGTTTATCTGAGTTTACAATTTGTTATGAATACTATGCGAATCAATTTGATGCAGGAGCTTCCTATATTGATTCTGACATAGTTTATATCAATCCTGTAAATTGTTTTATGTATGTTGATGGCAGAATTAATGAGCCAAGTGAATTAAGTTTGGAAATTCCTGATTCATACAAAATTGCCTGCCAATTAAAATCAGATAATAAATTAATTAAAGCGATAAATTTTGATCAGTTTGCTGATAGTCCATTTATGGCTTCTTCAAAACTCCTACATCATTCTTTTGAAGAGAGTAATTGTTTGATTCATTTTTGGTTTTATGGAATTGAAACTTTGAATTTTAGACAATTAGAAGAGGATACCCGAAATTATACAAGAATTCAGGCCAAAATTTTTGGAGAAATTCCTTGCCCTGAATTCCATTTTTTATATCCTTTATTACCTTATAAATTCCGTCATGGAGTAGAACATTCAGATTCAACTGTTATAGCCATGGGCCCTGCAAGCGAATTTGATAATCCTGTTTTTTATGATGATTTCTTGGCAATAAGTTGCCATGAATTATTTCATCTATGGAATGTAAAAAGAATAAGACCTGCTGAAATGTTTCCATATGATTTTACTAGGGAAAATTATAGTGAATTAGGATATATTTATGAAGGTGTAACTACATATTATGGTGATGTTTTATTAAAAAGAAGTGGAGTTTGGAATTGGGAGCAATACTCTTCAAGTATCTCCTCTGATTTTACTAAACATTATAATAACAATGGCAGATTTAATTACTCATTGGCAAATTCCAGTTTCGATACCTGGTTAGATGGTTATGTTCCAGGTGTTAAAGGTCGAAAGGTTTCCATATATACAGAAGGAATGATTATTGCACTAATTGCAGATATAATGATTTTAAAAAGTACTTCTTTCAAAAAACGATTAGATGATGTAATGTTAGCCTTGTATGAAAGTACTTTTAAACTGGGTAGAGGTTATCGCCATAAAGATTATCAGCATTTATTGGAAGAAATTTCGGGAACATCATTTAAATCATATTTTAATGATTTGGTATTTGGAAAAGGAAAATACGACCAATATTTAAAGGAAGTTTTAGAATTAATTGGTTGTGAATTGGAATTTTTCAAAACTAATGAAGGTTTGTTTGAAGTTAATTTTAGAAAAATGCAATCACAAAGTGCTGAGCAAGAGCATTTTTTCAAAACCTGGCTTGGTGAAAATTAAAATTTTACAAATCAGAGAATTGTTTTATTTTTAGGTCAGTTTCATATACTTTTGTCACAATGCAAAAAATCTACTTAGAATGTCAACACTGTGATGCCGGAAGTATTTCCTTTCTTCAGTTTTGCACTCCTGAAGAAAAGGAAAAGGTGTCTATGTCTAAAACTTGTAGCCATTATAAAAAAGGGCAAGCAATGTTTTATGAAGACAATATTCCTTTGGGAATTTATTGCCTTAGCAAAGGTTCGGTAAAGTTAACCAGATCTAATAAAGATGGTAAAGAACAAATCATAAGATTTGCCAGAGATGGTGAATTTTTAGGATACCGCGCATTAATTGCTGATGAACCATTGGTTGCAACTGCAACTTGCATAGAAGACACAATTTCATGCTTTATACCAAAAAGTGTTTTCATGGAATTGGTAGAAAAAAATCCCCAAATCAATAAAATGATGCTAAAATCATTGTGTCATGATTTAGGAATTGCTGATGAAAAAATTCAAAGTTTGGCTCAAAAAAGTGTTCGTGAAAGATTAGCAGAAACCCTGTTATTTCTTCATCAAACCTTTCATCTTGAAGAGCAAACACTTGATAATTTAATTGCAGTTACGCTTCCTAGAGAAGATATAGCAAATATTGTTGGTACCGCAACAGAGACTGTCATTAGATTGTTATCAGAGTTTAAAAACGATAAGTTAATCGATATGGAGGGGAAGAAAATTCGAATCCTAAATCGCCAGGCTTTAGAGAAAATATCACACGCTTCGGTATAATTTGCAATACCCTGTAGGAATTGTTTTATCCGGCGGAGGAGTCCGCGGATTCGCCCACTTAGGTGCACTTAAAGCTTTAAATGAAAGAGCAATTTTTCCTTCTGTTATTTCAGGAGTAAGTGCCGGTGCTATAATCGGCGCTCTTTATGCTGATGGTTATACTCCGGATGAAATTTTTGATTTATTAAATGGACTTGAAGTTTTCAAAATGTTGAAAATAAGAGCACCTCGTTTAGGTTTTCTGAAGCCTGATGGATTAAAAATTACATTAACTAAGTTTTTAAGAGCAAAAAATTTTGAAGACTTAAAAATTCCACTTTTTATTTCAGCAACAAACCTAAGTAAGGCTAGTATTGAAGTTTTTGAAAGTGGAAATCTGCTTGATGGAATAATGGCCTCTATGGCTCTTCCTATTATTATCAGACCCTATGAAATTAATGGTTGCCTTTATGTTGATGGTGGATTAATGAACAATTTGCCTGTTCAGCCTTTATTAGGAAAAGCCGATAAAATTATTGGTGTTTATGTAAATCCTGTTAAAAACCTTACCGATAAATTTCGAATTCGTAATTACGCTGATAGAATTGTTCATATTGGATTAAGAGCCAATATTATACCATCTATCGAAAAGTGTGATTTGTTTATTGAACCTCCTGGTCTAATGGATTACAATTTGTTTAAGGCATCAGCATCAAAGAAAATTTTTGATATTGGCTATGATTACACTTGCTCTTTGCTTGATTCACAGGGTTTTTAGCTCACAAATCTTTTACATGACTTAAATCATAATGGCTGCTGAGGTTAGTCATTTTTGGCTTTTTAGGAACAATCTATTTTTGTTGTATTAATGTCAAAAGGCCGTGATTAGAAATATGCTTATACTTATGGATGGAACTTCAAAAGCTGAAAGATTGCTTGATTGTTCTCTCCGAATTTTTAAAAATAAAGAAAACATCTATCAGGGAGCATTTGTTGAAGGTATAAGTTCTAAGAATTTACATGAAGCTTTTGACAATACTGAGTTAATGAATAATCAGTATTCACGATCAGAGATTTTAGAAAGAATCTTACATGCCAATATCGAAAATAGCAATGAGTTTATTGAAAGATTTGTCGGTAAATGCGATGAACTTGAATTAAAAACCAAAGTTTATTTATCGCCTCAGGATGTTGATTTGATGCTTGTAAATCAAAGTTTGTATAATGATTTGTTTTTAATTGGTAAAGACATTTTTAATAAGGAGAATATTGACAAGTATTCATTTGCAAGCATAAAAGCATTGCTTAGAAACACTAAATGCCCAATTTTATTGTTATCAGGAGAGCAGCAATCGTTTAAGAATGTTGTTCTCTTGTACGATGGCAGCAAAAAGTCTTTTGATGCCATTAAATTGTTTATGTACCTGATGAATGATCAAATTCAGGAGAACAACATGTTTCTAAATGTAGTTGTTACGGCTGATAGTGCAACACAAGAAAGAAGTGTGATTGATTATTTGAAAAACTACAAACAGTATTTTTCAATTCAAAGAGTTTATCCTGAAAATTACTATAAGGAGTTATTGGTATTGCTTGCTAATCTTGATCAATTTTTATTGGTTTCAGGAGTTAATAAAGATGAAATTATAGATGATATGCTTTTACATAAGCAAAACTCATTTTTCATGAATCCAAAACGTTCTATTTTTTTCGGTTAAATTATGGTTAAGGTTGAAAAGAAAAAAGTAGCTTGTTTCCATTGTGGGGATACCATTAAAAATACTCATTTAGTTTTTGAGAATAAAGATTTTTGTTGCAATGGATGTCAGCAGGTCTACGAAATTTTATCGCAGAACAATCTTTGTGAATATTACAATTTACAAGATTCTCCGGGTACAACCAGAAAAAATCCTGTTTCAAAAGTAAAGTATAATTTTCTAGATGATGAACAAATCAAAAGACAACTCATTCAATATTCTGATGAAAAAATTTCCAGAATTACTTTTCATATTCCAACTATGCATTGTAGCAGTTGCATTTGGCTTTTGGAAAGTTTATACAAGCTGGAAAGAGGAGTAAAAAGTAGTAGGGTAGATTTTTTAAAGAAACAATTAATCATAAGTTTCGATCACAATGTTCTTTCACTTAAATCTTTGGTGGAATTACTTGCTTCTATTGGATATGAACCTTCTTTAAACTTAAACGATTTAGAAGGTAAAAAGAAGATTGAAACCAATAATAAATTATTATATAGGGTTGGTGTTGCAGGGTTTTGTTTTGGCAATATCATGCTCATTAGTTTTCCTGAATATTTTGGTTTGGATGCATTTTCAAAATCAACATTTTCTTATCTATTTGGGTACTTAAATTTCTTTCTTGCACTACCTACATTTTTATATAGCTCAAGTGATTATTTTATATCAGCCTATAAAAGCCTAAAAAAGCGAATAATCAATATTGATTTCCCCCTAGCTTTAGGGATTTTAGTGATGTTTGTAAGAAGTACTTATGAGATTTTTTCTCATACAGGCTTGGGTTATTTTGATACACTTGCTGGTTTAGTCTTCTTTCTTTTGTTAGGTAAATGGGTTCAACAAAGAACTATTGATACTATTTCATTTGAACGTGATTACAAATCGTATTTCCCAGTTGCTGTTTCTGTGATTAACGATAATTCAGAAACTACTGTTCCTGTTAGTAATTTAAAAATTGGAGATAGAATATTAATTAGAAATAACGAAATTATTCCGGCTGATTCAATTCTATTAAAAGGTGATGCACAAATAGATTTTAGCTTCGTTACTGGAGAAAGTGTTGCTATTCATAAAACATTAGGAGAATTGGTTTATGCGGGTGGTCGTCAAACTTCAGGAAATCTTGAGTTGGAAGTTTGCAAACATGTTTCTCAAAGTTACCTTACTCAATTATGGAATTCAGAGCAATTTTCAAAAGACTCAAAAAGTCAAATGGAAAGTTTTCAAACCATGGTAAGTAAGTATTTTACTTTTTTCTTATTGGGTATCGCAATCACATCAGCTTTGTTTTGGTTGGTTCAAGATCCTTCAAAAAGCTTAGATGCATTTACAGCTGTTCTTATTATTGCTTGTCCTTGTGCTTTGGCTTTATCAAGTCCTTTTGCTCTAGGAAATGCCATGAGATTATTAGGAAGAGCAAAATTGTATTTAAAAGGGCCCGAAGTAGTAGAGAAAATGGCCAAGATAAAACATATAGTTTTTGATAAAACAGGCACCTTAACAGATTCATCTGATGCCGGTGTGGTTTTTCATGGACCTGAATTAACTAATGTACTTAACAATTATGTTTACAGTATTTGTAACCAATCTGTTCATCCTTTAAGTAAGAAAATCAGTTCATATTTAAAGCAAGAATCTATTTTAATTCCTGTTGATGAGTTTTCGGAAATTCAAGGAAAAGGTTTAAGTGCTAAAATTGATAAAAATACAATTAGATTAGGAAGTGCATCTTATTTAGGTGTAAAAGTGAATAGTAAATCAAATGGTCTGGCTTCTTTAGTTTATGTTGAATTCAATCAGGAATTGTTAGGTTTTTTTGAAATTAAACATGCTTATCGTAATCATCTAACTGAAGTTTTGAATGAATTAAGTTTGGAAAGAAAACTTAGTTTGTTAAGTGGCGACAGAGATACTGAAAAAGTTACGATGGCTAAGTTCTTTCCACAAAATTCAGAAATGAGATTTAATCAGAGTCCTGCTGATAAAATGTTGTTTATTGACCAACTAAGAGCAAATGGACAAACAACAGCAATGATTGGTGATGGATTAAATGATGCAGGAGCTTTAAAGGTTGCTGATTTAGGAATTTCTGTAACAGAAAATACTGCTCATTTTTCACCTGCCAGTGATGCAATTATGGATGCCTCAGTTTTCGAAAACACAGGTAAGTTTTTCAAGTTTGCGAATCATACATTATTGGTAATTAGATTAAGTTTTGTTATATCTTTAATGTATAATTTGGTAGGTTTAAGTTTTGCAGTTCAAGGAATATTATCACCATTAATTGCGGCAATTTTAATGCCTGTAAGTTCAATATCGGTTATCATTTTCACAACCGGAATGACAACATTCTTTGCAATGAGAAATGGCATTTTTACAAGTAGTAATAAATAAATTAAGATGAATATTATATTTTTATTGATAGGAGTAAGTTTAGTAATGGCACTTGGTTTTTTAGCAGCATTTATCTGGACAGTTAAATCCGGGCAAATGGAAGATGATTATACGCCATCAGTTAGAATTTTGTTTGATGATACAATCGTAAAAAAGGAAGAAGTCGAAATAAAAAAGTAGAAGCAATTTTTTTGAAATAATCAATTTCTCAAATATTGAAATAGACATATCAAACGATGTGGCTATTTTTTTTGCATGTAATCTGCTTAATGCCTCAATGAATTGAAGACCTACCAATAATTTTCATTCTGATAAAAGTCATGAAGCAAACTAATCCCTGTCATATTTTAGCCATTATTATGCTGATATTTTTGGGACCATAAAATCAATTCTAATAAACCCCCATGCAAGTAGAACAATTCTCGTATGACAACCGGATAGTCCGGAACTTCATGATTGCATCAACAATCTTTGCAATCGTTGGTATGCTGGTAGGTGTAATTATAGCAGTGCAACTATATTATCCTGCATTAAATTTAGGCATACCATACACTTCCTTTGGTCGACTAAGGCCACTTCATACCAATGCTGTCATTTTTGCATTTGTTGGTAATGCAATTTTCGCAGGTATTTATTATTCATTACAACGTCTCTGTAAAGCAAGATTATTCAGCGATTTACTGAGTAATATTCACTTTTGGGGTTGGCAGTTAATAATAGTTGCCGCAGCAGTTACATTGCCACTAGGTTTAACAACATCAAAAGAATATGCTGAATTAGAATGGCCTATTGACATTGCAATTGCCTTGGTATGGGTAGTTTTCGGTATCAATATGATTGGTACTATCATCAAACGCAGAGAGCGTCACATGTATGTTGCTATTTGGTTCTACTTAGCAACATTTGTTACGGTTGCCGTTTTACATATTGTTAACTCTTTTGAATTACCAATTAGCATGACTAAAAGTTACATGTTATATGCCGGTGTTCAGGATGCCTTGGTACAATGGTGGTATGGACATAATGCAGTAGCATTCTTTTTAACTACTCCTTATTTAGGTTTGATGTACTATTTCTTACCTAAAGCTGTAAACAGACCAGTTTATTCCTATAAACTTTCTATATTGCATTTCTGGACATTAATTTTCTTATACATTTGGGCTGGACCTCACCACTTATTATATTCTTCATTACCTGATTGGGCACAATCATTAGGAGTTGTATTTTCAATTATGTTGATTGCTCCATCTTGGGGAGGTATGATCAATGGATTGTTAACACTTCGTGGAGCATGGGACAGAGTACGAGATGAGCCTGTTTTGAAATTCTTTGCAGTGGGTGTTACAGCTTACGGTATGGCTACTTTTGAAGGTCCATTGCTTTCATTGAAAAATGTAAATGCAATTGCCCACTTTACAGACTGGATTGTTGCGCACGTTCATACTGGTGCATTAGGGTGGAATGGCTTGATGACTTTTGGTATGTTCTATTGGATGGTACCCAAAATATATGGTACTAAATTATACAGTAAATCATTGGCTAATATTCATTTCTGGATTTCTACTTTAGGAATACTATTCTATGCAATTCCTATGTACTGGAGCGGATTTGCTCAAGGTATGATGTGGAAAGAGTTTTTACCAGAAGGTTTATTAAAATATCCAAACTTCTTGGAAACAACATTACAGGTTTTACCAATGCATGTTATGCGTTCAATTGGTGGAACTATGTTCTTAAGTGGTGTGTTCATCATGGCTTATAACTTAATTAAAACTGCTGCTTCAGGCAAATTAATTGCCAATGAAGACGCTGAAGCTCCTGCATTAGAAAAAGATTATGTAGCTCATGGCTCACATAGTTATTGGCATAAAGCTTTCGAGCGTAAACCAATTACATTTATGGTATTAACTATTTTGGTTATTTTAATTGGTGGTGTTATAGAAATTATCCCAATGCTTACTATCAAGAGTAATATTCCAACCATTACCAGCGTAAAACCATATACACCATTAGAACTACAAGGACGTGATATTTACATCCGTGAAGGTTGTGTAAGTTGCCATTCTCAAATGATTCGTCCTTTCCGTAGTGAAACAGAAAGATATGGTGAGTATTCAAAAGCAGGAGAATATGTTTATGACCATCCATTCTTATGGGGTTCAAAACGTACTGGTCCGGATTTGATGCGTGTTGGTGGAAAATATCCTGATAGCTGGCATTTCAATCACATGATTGAACCTGGTTCTATGTCACCGGGATCTATAATGCCATCTTACCCTTGGCTTGCAGAAAACGATTTGAATTCATCAAATACAGCTGATAAAATCAAAGCGATGCAAACTTTAGGTGTTCCATATGAAAAAGGATATGCTGAAAAAGCTGAAGCTGATTTAAAAGTGCAAGCTGAAAAAATTGCAGCAGGTTTAGTTAAAGAGGGATATCCTGTTGATGCAAACAAGGAAATTATAGCCATGATTGCATACTTACAAAGACTGGGAACTGATATTAAATTGAGTAAAACAGCAAGTAAATAAATTTCATTTTAAGTCTTATTTGAATTCTGTAACCATTAAAATTTAAAACAATGTTTAGACAACATATTTCAGCAATGACAGGGATTGAGAACGGATACTTGATATTCTCACTAATAGTTTTCATGAGCTTTTTTGCCGGAGTTTTAATCTGGATATGGAAAACAGATAAGACTTATTTCAATGACATGAAAAATAAACCCTTAGATTAAATAACCCATGCAACTCATGAATAAAAAATATTTCAGTTTGGCCGTTCTCATTCTTTTAGCAGGAGTGACAAATGCCCAGGAAGCCACTAAGGCTGCATCGGAACCAGTAAGTCTTTCAGCTGTTTTAATCGCTGTAAACGTTGTATTATTGGTATTCCTTTTCTTATTGTTGAACATTCTTACAAACGCTATCAAAGGTTTAAAAAATACAGATAGTCATCCCCAACTTAGCTGGTGGGATAGATTCGCAGCTGTTAAATCAGAAAAATCAGAAGAAGAACTTCGTATGGATGAAGATTTTGATGGAATTAGCGAATTAGATAATCCTACTCCGCCTTGGTTCAACTTTATTTTCTATACTACTATCATTGTTGCAATTATTTACTTATTCAATTACCATTATTTTAAGTTCTCAAAACTTCAAGATGATGAATACAAAGAAGAAGTAGCTGTTGCAAATACTGAAAAAGAAGCTTACTTGAAATTAGCCGGTAATTTGATTGATGAAAATTCAGTGAAATTAAAAACAGATGAAAAATCATTAACTGCGGGTACAACTCTTTACAAAGAAAAATGTGCTGTTTGTCATGGTGATAATGGTGAAGGTAAAGTAGGTCCTAATTTAACAGATGATTATTGGATACATGGCGGTTCTATTAATGATATCTTTAAAACCATTAAATATGGTGTGCCAGCAAAAGGTATGATTTCATGGCAGAATTCATTAAACGGACAACAAATGGAAGATTTGGCTTCATTTATCAAGAGTATTAAAGGTACAAAACCTGCAAATCCTAAAGAAGCTCAAGGTGATTTGTTTGTAGAAGGTGGAGTTATAGCTCCTGCTGCATCTGATAGTGCTGTGGTAGCATCTAAATAAAATTGCTTTTTAGAGCTGTATCAGTTTCTTTAATCATGTCATTTTTAAGACTTGATATAACGGAATTGATACAGCTTTTGATTTTTTAATAAATAGATTATGGAAAGTGCAAGAGCACTAGATCAGCAGCCGTTTAGAGATAAACTCGCCAACTTAGATAAAAAGGGAAAACGTTTGTGGATTTTTCCTAAAAAGCCTAAAGGAAATTTACATAATTATAGAACTTGGTTTTCCTGGTTTTTGATGGGTCTCATGTTTAGTGGGCCTTTCCTGAAACTAAATGGAAAACCTCTTTTGTTGTTAAATGTTCTCGAAAGAAAGTTCATCATTTTTGGCATGGTATTTTGGCCTCAAGATTTAAACCTGTTTGCCCTTTTGATGCTAACTTTTATACTTTTCATTATTTTATTTACTGTAGTTTTTGGTCGTGTTTGGTGTGGTTGGGCTTGTCCTCAAACCATTTTTATGGAGATGCTCTTTAGAAAGATAGAGTACCTGATTGAAGGGGATGCCAATCAACAAAAAAAATTAGCTGAAGCCGATTATGACTTCAATAAAATTTGGAGAAAAGGTTTAAAACACCTACTCTTCTGGCTTATGTCGTTTGTAATAGCAAATACATTTTTAGCCTATATTATTAGTTTCGATGAATTATGGTTGATGGTTGAAGATGGTCCTGCTGCTCATTTGGGTAAATTTATGGCATTGGCATTGTTTACTACTATCTTCTACTTTGTATTTGCTCGTTTAAGAGAATTGGTTTGTATTTTCATTTGTCCTTATGGTCGTTTGCAGGGTTTAATGCTCGATAAAAACTCAATTGTTGTTGCTTACGATTTTGTTCGTGGTGAACCAAGAGGCAAAATGGATAAAAATGATTCAAATAAAAAAGGCGATTGTATTGATTGTAAATTGTGCGTGAATGTTTGTCCTACCGGAATTGATATCAGAAACGGAACGCAATTGGAATGTGTAAACTGCACTGCTTGTATTGATGCATGCGATGAAGTAATGGTGAAAATTAATAAACCTAAAGGATTGGTTCGTTTTGATTCATTAAATGGAATAACTTTAGGGAAGAAGTTTACATTCAATCCTAGAAATATTGCTTATTCAGTTGTGTTGATAGGTTTGTTCTCAGTTTTTTTATTCGCTTTGATTACCAGAAAAGATATTGAAACAACTCTTTTAAGAACACCGGGTATGTTATACCAAAAAACTGAAACAGGTAAAATTTCGAATTTGTATAATATTGAATTTGTAAATAAAACCTTTAGAGAATTACCTATTCAGTTAAAATTAGTTGAGCCTAAAGGTGAGATTAAATTGGTTGAAGGAAATGATATTTTGGTTGAGCAGGAAAGTGTTGGAAAAGCAAGTTTCTTCATTGAAAGAGATCCTAATGATATTGTAAAAATTAGTACTCCTGTAAAAATTGAAGTGTATAGTAATGGTGTGTTAATTGAATCTGTTAAGTCAAAATTCAATGGACCAATTTTTATTAATAAGTAAAATTAAATTCCTGTTTATATTTAGCAAAATTAAAAGATATGAAGATTAATTGGGGCACAAAGTTGATGTTTTTTGCAGCTTGTTTTATGGGATTTGTGGTTTTTATGGTGATTAGGATTTCACAAACTGATGTGCCATTGGTTGAAGAAGGCTATTATGAAAAGGGAATCAAGTATCAGGAAGAAATTAATATTTCTGGTCATACAGATAATTTTACAGCATTGAATTTCGAAAACTCAAAAATCAATGTGGTGAATATGGAAGATAGCTCTGCTATTAATGGTGTTTTGAAGCTATATAAGCCGAATAATCCTAAAATGGACAAAGAGTTTGCTGTAAATTTAAATCCACTTGCCATATTAGAAGTTGATATGAGTACTTATGAAAAAGGTAAGTGGAAATTAAGTTTAACTTGGAGTAGGAACAATACCCAATATTCAACTGAAAAGGAAATTGAATTAAAATAGGATGTTGTATCTTACTGCTTTTTTAACCGGTTTATTTGGTAGTTTTCATTGTGCAGGAATGTGCGGGCCTATTGCTTTTGCGCTACCCGGCAAAGGAAATTCCGGAATCGGTTTTTATATTGGCAGACTTATTTATAACAGTGGTAGAATTTTTACTTATATGCTCCTGGGAATTATCCTGGGAGCTTTTGGGTTAGGACTTAAGCTTGCAGGAATTCAACAGAGTTTGAGCATCGGCGCAGGAATACTTATTATTTTAAGTATCATTTTTTCGAAGTTTACAAATGCAGGTTCTAGCTTCAATCCATTAAAACTATTTTCAAATAAATTATTTAAAAGTCTTTTTGCTAAAGCTAACATGGCTTCCTTGTTTGCAATTGGCGTATTAAACGGATTGCTGCCTTGTGGTTTTGTTTACATAGCATTAATTGGTGCAACGGCCACTCAGGATGTATTTCATGGGGCCATATTTATGATGATATTTGGATTGGGTACACTTCCAATGATGTTTGGGGTTTCTATAATAGGACAATTTCTATCTTCAAGCATTCGAAATAGAATAAGTAAGTTAACTCCATATCTGGCTATTTTAATTGGATGTTTATTTATTGTTCGGGGCCTAAATCTTAGAATTCCTTATTTAAGCCCTAAAATTAATGTAGAATCTAAAATTGGTACTGAATGTCATTCTCCTGTTAATGAGGCTAATAAATAATATTTTTGAAAAATATTAAAAATAGTTTGTTTGATTTTCATTTTGGCATTTCTTTTGAGTAACCCATAAACATAAATAACAAAGGTTATGAAAATGATTGCACAAGGTTTGATACGTTCAGCCCTATTAATTGGAGTTTTAGCTTTAAGTTTAAGCTCATGTAAGTCGAAAAAGAATGTTACTCCTATTGAAAAAAGCACTGGAGCAGTTGAAATTACAGTTCCTTTTAGCTCAAAAGAGTTCTACAGTGATAAAGATAATTTCCGTGCAAAAAGTTCGGGAAACAGTGTAGACCTTCAGACTTCGAAAAAGATTGCTATGCAAAATGCGAAATCTGAAATGGCAGGTTTAATTCAAACTACTATTAAAAAAGTAACTGATCAATATACTCAGCAACGTCAGATTGGTAACCAACAAGAGTTTAATAATAAGTTTGAAGAATTGGCTCGTGAAGTTACTAATCAACAATTAACTGATATTGCTGTAATAGGAGAGAAGTTGTTTAAAGAGCCAAATGGTACTTATACTTATTGGATTGCAATTGAAGCAAATAAACAAGTTGTTTTAAATGGAATCGAAAAATCAGTTTCTAATCAAAAGAAATTGGAACAGGATTATGACAAAAAGAAATTTGAAGAAATCTTCAATTCTGAAATGGACAAATTAGCCAAAGAAAGAGGTTACTAGTTCTTTACCGGCCTCCGGTTTTATAAAAAATTGATGGGAGGAAACTTCCATCAATTTTTTTTTATACTTGATAGAATAGAAACAAAAATTCATACGATGAAAAATTTATTTACCATTTTGATTGGTTTGTTGATCCTGGTTTCATGCAAATCTGTAAAACCTCAGGCTGAACAAGTTGTTCGTCCGGCCTGGGTTGAACAAAGACCGGTAAATGGGTTTTATTATACAGGTATTGGTTTTGTTTCTAAATCACAAAGGCCTTATGATTACCAGCAAATCGCAAAGAAAAATGCTTTAGATGATTTACTCGGCGAAATAAAAGTGAATGTATCAAGTAATTCTATTTTATCTCAATACCAAAACAACCAAAATTTTAGTCAGCAATATTTTAGTGATGTGAAATTAGTTGCATCAGAAACTGTAGAGAATTTTGAAGTAGTCAGCAGCTGGGAAAACAAAGAGCAATACTGGATTTATTACAGATTAAGCAAATCGGAATTTGAAGCGCAACGTCAAAAAAAACGTGATGAAGCTGTATCAAAAGCAATTTCACTTTTGATGTATGCTGATGCATTGGAAAGTGGTACCCAGTTTGTAAGTCAATTTAGAGCCAGAGTTAGAGCTTTGGTTGCTGTTCAACAGTTTTTAAATGAATCTGTGGAAGGTAACTATAAGGGTAAAGAGGTATTTCTTATCAATGAAATAATTAACCAGCTTCAAGACCAGCTCATTCATGTTCAAATTAAAGCCAATCCTGATAAGCTGAAAGCAATTATCGCAAAAGCACTGCCGGAACCAATTCAGGTAAATGTAAGATTTGGTTCAAAGTCTGTTAATGAAAAAGTAATCAATGGTTTTCCATTAAAATTTAGTGCAGATGCTAGTGGAACAAGAGCTACAAATACCGCAGAAACTCAGTCCGGAGGAAATGCTGTGTTTGGGGTAAGTAAAGTTTCGGGTAACCAGGGTGTTCAATTGTATAAGATAAAAGCCGATTTGGAAAGGTTAATTAAAGTTGATAGTATTTTTAATAGTACCCGTCAATTATTAATGAATTTGGATGTGCCATCTGTAAGTATAGTTGTAGATGTTCAACCAATTAAAGTTTTTATAAAAAGTGACGAATTAAATCTGGGTGAACCTCTTCAAATAAAAATTATTGAACCGGCTTTAAAAAAGAGATTGGGAGATTTAGGATGTTCATTTGTGAAAAATGAAGCCAATGCTGATTATAAGATTAGCATTTCAACTTCAACCAAAGATTTGGGAGTCATGTGGGGTAGTATGCTGCAATCAGGAATTGAACTTCAGATAATTGTTGAAGATTTAGCCAAAGATTCTGAATTGTTTAAGGATAATTTACAAGGTATAAAAGGATATCAGATTACTAAAGAAAGGGCAGGAATTGAAGCTTATAACAACCTGATGATTGATTTTAATAAAAAGATTTACCCTCATTTAAGAGCAGCAATTCTTCAGGAATAAATTAAGTCGAATATTTTGGATAAGATTTAAACCAGCTTTTAATCTTCATACTAAGCACACCCCAAACTGCCTCTTTAATAATACCTCTTGATATTTTTGATTCACCTTTGGTTCTATCTGTGAAGATAATCGGAACTTCTTCTATTTTAAATCCATGTTTTGCTGTAGTGAATTTCATTTCAATCTGAAAAGCATAACCTCTGAATTTAATTTTATCTAAATCAAGATGATTTAAAACATGAGCTCTGTAACAAACAAATCCGGCTGTGGTATCATGAATATTCAATCCTGTAATCATTCTTACATACGAAGAAGCAAAATAACTCAGCATTACCCTGCTCATTGGCCAGTTAACAACATTAACGCCAGTTTTATAGCGCGAGCCAATTGACATATCAGCGCCCATTGCACAGGCTTCAAAAAGTTTTGGTAAATCATTTGGATTGTGAGAGAAATCGGCATCCATTTCAAAAATATACTCATAACCATGATTTAAGCACCATTTAAATCCATCGATATAAGCAGTACCCAAGCCGTTTTTTTCTTTACGATTCAAGATATGCAGGTTTAAATGAAACTCTTTTTGCAAATTTCCAACAATTTCAGCCGTTCCATCTGGTGAATTGTCATCCACAACCAAAACATCGAAACTTTGGTGTAGGCTGAAAACGGCTCTTAGAATATCTTCAATATTCTCGCGCTCGTTGTATGTTGGTATGATGACTATTTTCTTTGACAAAGCTTTCAATATTAATTCAACAAAAATAATTAGACAAACGAATAAGTTAAGAATGAAGTCTTTTTAACGAAAAAATTTCTTTTGTGGGGATTATCAGCCACATACAGCCCATGTTAAATTGTTCTTAATTGATATTAATTCCTGTTTTTTAAGAATTGACACCGATTTAAATGAAATCCTGAATATTTCGAAGTTTGATTTCCATGTTTTTCTCAAGATTATTCCTTATTTGCAACTTAATTGTAAAATTAATTGAAGGTGAAATCCCTCAAATAAAATGATTATGAAAAAGAAGGCTGTATTTCTTGACAGAGATGGTGTTTTAAATAAGGAAGTTGGTGATTATATCAAGAAGTTGGAAGATTTTGAATTGCTTCCCCACATTTTCGAAGGATTAAAATTATTGCAGGATGCAGGTTATTTATTGATTGTTATAACCAATCAGGGTGGAATTGCAAAAGCAGAATACACAAGAGATACCATGAGATCGATGCATAGTTTTATGCATATGGAACTAAGTGCTCATGGTATTCAAATTGATGCTGTTTATTATTGTCCACATCACCCTATAAAAAGCAATTGTTTGTGCCGTAAACCAGGTTCAATGATGGTTGAAAAAGCAATTGGTAAGTTTGATATCGATCCATTACAATCTTATTTTATTGGTGATAAACAAAGAGATATTGATTGCGGAAATGCAGTTGGTATTAAAGGATTTTTAATTGAACCAAATGAAAATTGGGTTCCACTTATTCAAACAATTATTTAAATGCAAAAGAAACTCAACCTGCTCGATTCTACCATGATTGTAATGGGTAGCATGATTGGTTCTGGTATTTTTATTGTTTCTGCCGGAATGAGCCGAGATTTAGGTAGTCCTGAAAATCTTTTGTTGGCTTGGATTTTAACTGGTGTTCTTACCATTTTCGCTGCGCTAAGTTATGCAGAATTGGGTGCAGCAATGCCCAAAGCCGGTGGGCAATACATTTACCTAAAAGAAGCTTATGGAAAATTGTATGGCTTTTTATATGGTTGGACATTATTCTCAGTTATTCAAACTGGAACAATTGCAGCAGTTGCAGTAGCTTTTGCTAGGTTCACTGGGGTTTT
>JBIPMI010000159.1:0-7143 GCA_044369215.1 Bacteroidia bacterium
AAAGACTATATTTTGATAATTGCTCGAAATAATCAGAATCAACCTTAAAAAATGAATTAGAATCAGAAACCTGTTTTTCCTTGAAATTCTTAAAAATCCTGAAGGGATGACATGATTATAGAAAATATAAGTAAAGAAAACCAAGCCCCAACCACTTCCAACGCGGACCAAAGGTCCGCGTTGGAAGTGGTTGGGGGAATTCGTTTCAAGCATTTTTCTATAAACATGTGACCACCTATCGGGGTCATAAATATCATAAAGCAGAACAATTTAACACCAAACTAATTTTGAAAATGTTTCTCAAAACATTCACCAGATTTATAAAAAATTATTGGTGGTAAACATGCGGATATTCGTTAATTTTTATCTTCATTCATTAAATTTCACAAAAAAACGGAGAACCAATTTAATTGATTCTCCGTTTTTAATTTTTTAATAGAAATTACTTTCTAAACATATCAGTAAATTACGACTTCGACATTACCCACTGTGCTACTTTTGGAGCCAATTCTTTTTGTGATTTAGCACCAACAAATACACCAATATGTCCGCCTGGGAAGGCATATAATTCTTTGTCTTTTGAACCAATTGCATCATTAACCGGAATGGTTGATGTATTTGGAATAATATTGTCTTCAGTTGCATAAACATTCAGGAATGGCATAGTTAAGTTTTTCAAATCAACTTTTTTTCCACCCAATGTCATTTCACCTTTGATTAATTTATTGTCTCTGAATAAATCTTTGATGTACTTACGGAACATTTCACCAGCCAAATCAGGGGTATCTGCTTTCCATTTTTCCATTCTTAAGAAATTGGTCATTTTAGCTTCATCACCCATCATATCCATTACACCAAAGTATTTGCTAATATCCATACTAGGTTTTAATGCACCAAATCCAGCGCTTAACATATCAGCTGGAATTATTCCTAAACTATCTACCATTGCATCTACATCAATGTCTTTAGTCCAACGGTACAACATGCACTCATTTCCTTTGAAATCAAATGGCGCAACATATACAGTTAATGATTGTAATTTTTCTGGAAACAAAGAAGCATAAATGGTGCTAAAAGTACCACCTTGACAAATTCCCATTTTATGAATTTTTGGACTACCAGTTGATTTTCTTACAAAATCTACAGCCCCACCCATAAAGTCTAGGATATAATCTTCCATTGTTAAATACCTGTGTTGGCGTTTTGGATAACCCCAATCCATGATGTAAATATCAAGGCCTTCTTCCATTAACTTTTTCACAAGACTTCTATCTGGTTGAAGATCTAAAACATCATGACGGTTCATGATTGCAAAAGAAATCAACACAGGTATTTTGCAAGTTGCAGGAGTTTCTCTTTTATAGTGGTATAATTTTACCAAGTCTTTTTGCCAAACTAGTTCTTTAGGAGTAGTGGCTATTTCTACTTCATCCATTTTTGAAAGTAATTCATAACCTTTCACAAGTTTTTCACTTGTTTTGGTCATTTCTTCCATCATACCGGAAATATTCATATTCATCATATATTGGTTATTGTTTTTTTATTAATAGGGAAATAATGAAAAAAGATTCAGATTATTTAAAAAATCCTTTAATTCATATAAAAAAAGCCACGGGTCCCTCAACCCATGGCCTTAAACACTATAAACAAACAAAATTACGCGTTCGCTTTTGAACCTTTACGAGTCTTGGTTTCTTTCACTTCTGCTATAGTTTCATGAGAAGTTTCCGTATCAATTTGGTTTTCCAACATGCTGATACGTGATTTTAAACCTTGGATAGTTAAGTATAACTCATCCATTTCGCTACGGTTAATCAAAGGAAGATTGCTGAATGCTTTCTCCATTTGATTTTCAATTTTTTTCTTCAAACCTAATTGTAAAGCACTTACTTCACTCATTAATTTAGAATACTCTTCAGTTTCAAATAATGTTACAAAATGTTTATCATTCGTGTTTAACCATTCCTGGTACACATTACTAAAGCTATTAAAATCTTCACCATTGCGCATTCTGGTATAAAGATTTTCTGAAACTTCATCCATTGCCTTCATACCTGTAGCATACATCATATATTGCATTTGAGTATTCTTCAAGTTGTAAACATTCATGTGATTTGTTAATTCCTTCATTGTCTCCATTTGTTGTTTTTGATTACCATTTGGCATCAATTTAGCAAGCGGAGCAACAGCATTATTCATTTGAGTATACATGCTATTGTAGTTATTTAACATTGAAGAAAACATATCTGCAGGCATCATTGTATTCATGTTTTGTGACATCATGTTTTTCATGTTATCAAACATGTTTTTATTCATGTCCATCATGTTACCCATTTGATCTTTCATTCCACCCATGTTTGAGTTAAACATTGTTTTCATGAAATCTGGTTGCATATTGAACATTTTATCCATCATGTCTTTATACATGGGAGCATTAAACATCTGACGGAATGATTCAGTTGTGAATGATTTATCCTGAAGAGATTTCATCATAGGCATCCAGAACTGGAACATTTTCATGTACATGTCAGCATTGTTGAACATACCTGAAAAAGTTTCTTTATTAGTACCATTGTTGAAATTATTCATCATCTCATTATAAGATGAAGTCATAGTTTCTTTCCAAGAATTAAACATGTTCATCATATTGCTATAATTAGCATTCCAATTGGTATTGTTCATGTCCATTGCGGGCATATTATTCATTAATCCTTGACTTGCTTCGAACCATTTTTTTGCGATATCAGTTTGGCTATTCATCCAGTTTTGAAAGAAATCAAATGCCTGGTTATTGTTTTCACCTTTATGTTGATTGAACCATGCCATTTGGCTATCATACCATTTTTTGAAGAAATCTGAGTTGAAATCAACATTTGCAGGATTACCCATTGCATTTTTCATTGATTCAGCTGCTTGATTAAAAGTTTCAACAGCTTGTTTCTGCATATTTGCAAAAGTGTTGAACATGTTTTGATTTTCCATTTATTTGGTTATTATTGTTTTTTCTTAGCTGTTCAGAGGCCGTCCCTGAAATCGGGCGCAAAATTAATATAATTTATTAATTTTCAATAATCTAAGTGTTAATTTTATTAGAATTCGTCAAAACACTAGTATTTTCAAGCCACTTGCTTGAATTTTTCCCTCATAATAAATATTTAAATCAAACTTTTGATTAAAAATCTGCACAATTACTTAATTTATTACTATTATTAGCCATTAAAAATTTAATCAAAATATGAGCGCACCAAAACAAGGGGATGTTTTTACCCACCACATTATTTACACACAAGAGCAAGTAAATTTATACGCACAAATTAGTGGCGACACCAATCCTTTGCATATCAATCAGGAGGTGGGTAATGCAAGTATGTTTGGTAAATGTATTATTCATGGTCATTTTAGTGCCAGTGTTTTTACAAAAATCTTTGGTACTTTATTATATGCAGATGGGCATATCTACATGAAACAAAACAATACATTTTTGAAACCAATGTTTGTTGAAACTCCATACCAGGCTGTAATTACGGTGAAAGAAGTTTTTCCTGAGAAAAATAGAGTATTGTATGAAACAAAAATTATTGATGTTGCTAGTGGAGCAGAAACTGTAACAGGTGAAGCTTTATTGATGAACAAGAAACAATACGTTTGGTAAATTCAGATCAATGTATATTTCATAAAAAAAGAGGCTGTAAAAAATTACAGCCTCTTTTTTTATTTATTGGTTTGATTACTTCTTACACATTCTAAGTAAATCATCATAATCTCCTTTGAACACATTGAAATCTACATCACCTTTAATTCCTTTTACTCTTCCACTTTCATTGTGTTGCCAGAAATTCCACTTTTCTGTTAATCTATTTAAATCTTCAGTTGCATAATGTGCAATCCATAAGTGGTACTCTTTAAATTCTTTTCCTGAGAAATAATGTTTGTAAAAAGAATAAGAAGTATACAGAATTGGTTTTACTCCGTATTGTTTTTCGGCCATAACAAGCCATCTTTTTACGTTTTTCTTTAAACGAGCTGGCGGACAATTTCCTCTTAATTCAACATCAAGTACTGGAGGTAAATCTTCTTTTTCAAGTTTGACCTGTGATTTAAACAAAGAAAATTGTTCCTCAGGAGTTAAATGTGGGCGAAAGAAATGGTAAGCACCTCTTAAAATATTATTGTCTTTTGCGGCTTTCCAGTTATCGCTGAAATAATTATCTCTGATAGTTCTTCCTTCTGAAGCCTTAATAAAAGCGAAATTGATTCCAACATTATTGTGCGTATGCTCACTAACAGATTCCCAGTCAATTTTTCTTTGGTGCCTGGAAACATCTATTCCATGAACTTCGTAATCTGGTGGTAACCAAATACCAAAACCAGGATACATGAGTGCCTTTGCATTTTTAGAAACTTTGCTAATGGCACGATGAGGAGGAAAAGTAAGCAGTAAAAATCCGGCAACAACCAGAGCTGAGGCTGAGATTAAACCAAATACAATTCTTTTTCTTTTCATGCTATACGATTTAGTCAAAGGTAATTGAATTCAAAAAAAATCCGATAAATTTAAACTCCTTAATGTGAATTTAATCGTTGATTGTTTATTTTAGTGAACATTTGGAAAAGCTGTTGGCTGTTGGCTGTTGGCTGTTGGCTGTTGGCTGTTGGCTGTTGGCTGTTGGCTGTTGGCTGTTGTGATTTTAGTAAGATGAATGTTCAGCAATCCTTAGTTTTATTTTGGGCAAACAATATTACAATTTGGCTTAATAGCGGTCAACGTAATTTAGGCTTTTAAATAAGAGCCAAAAGCAAATTGCAAATGGCCAAAGTTAGTTCTTTTAAAGTAGCGGGAAGCAGGATCGAAAGCCCTCCGCCAGTGGGCGGATATGAATCCTACGCTCGAGTTTTTGACACAAAAAAGGCTTTCCAAGCAAATGAAAAGCCTTAATTTATTTTGTAGCGGGGAGCAGGATCGAACTGCCCACCTTAGGGTTATGAATCCTACGCTCTAACCGACTGAGCTACCCCGCCATATTCGATTTTTTTTTAGCAGAATCGTACTGCCCTCCGCCAGCTGGCGGATATGAATCCTACGCTCTAACCAACTGAGCTACCCCGCCGTTTTACTTTTAAAGGGCTGCAAATATAAAAATAATCAGGTTTAATAAAAAAAAAGTTTAAAAATTGTAATTTTTCATGGCTGTTTTCTGCGTAATCTATCTGAAAAACAATTGAATCCGATTTCGAAATGTTTTGTTTGATAGGCTATTCAGTTAGCTAAGTAGATAAGTAAAATTTGAAATCCCACAGATTAAGAAAATATTTGAGCAGAATTAAATACCATGCTTAAAAGATTTTCCGAAATTTTCGACACAAAAGGCCGCGTTTTTGGCTTAGATGCCCTGCGTTTTGTTGCAATTATTTTAGTTGTTCAAAGTCATTCGCGTTGGATGACAGAGAGCTTTCCAAAACCATTTAAGGCTTTATTTCATGGTAGCGGAATTTTAGGTGTTGAGCTATTTTTCGTTTTATCAGGTTTTCTTATTGGTGGAATTTTACTCAAACAATTTGAAAAAAATGGTAACTCCCTTACTTTTCAAGATATCAAACACTTTTGGATAAGAAGATGGTTCAGAACTCTTCCAAATTATTTCCTTATACTACTAGTTTATATCGCTGTTTATCATTACGATTTACCTGCTATTTTATGGAGATATTTCTTTTTTACCCAAAATATTTTTAATACTCCTCCTTTCTTTTTTGAAGAATCTTGGAGCTTAAGTATAGAAGAAATAAGCTATCTTATTTCACCTTTGGTTTTAGCACTTTCAGCCATTCTATTTAGTAAAAACTCAAATCTGTTTTTATGGACAAGCATTCTCCTTATTATTTTGGTTAGTGCTCTTCGTTGGATATATTCGGTTTACTTTTTAGAGCCCAATTATAAATGGGTTTATATGTTACGCGAAGTTGCTTTAATTAGACTCGATTCAATTTATTATGGATTTATTGCAGTTTATATAAGCAGAAAAGCTCCTGAATTCTGGAAAAATTACCGCATACCAACATTTATTCTTGGTTTAATTGGGGTAGTAATGCTCATGAAATTCGAGAATAATTTAATGGAATACAATCCTTCTCATTTAAACAATACCATATTCTTTAGTTTATTGAGTATTTCAATTGCTATGCTACTCCCCTATCTTTCTTTATTAAATGAAATTAAATTTACTTGGTTAGCAAAGCTTATCACTGCAGTATCTATAATTTCATATTCTCTTTATCTAATTAATGGAGGATTACTGGCAATTCAATTCGACTTATTAAGCAATAAAGGTGAAGGTTGGAGTGTAGGAATGGCAGCTATGATGTACGCATTTTACTGGATCTTATGCTTAGGATTATCAACCCTTTTGTATGTGTTTTTCGAAAAGCCATTTACCAAATTGAGAGATAAATATTAATTTCAAATTCATCGAAAATTTTCTTTTAATTGGTATTTGTATTTTAAGTGGAATTTTGTTCCGCCGTTTCAATGTTGTGCCAAATGATTCTTATAAAGCCATCAATAATTGGATAATCTACCTAGCTTTACCTGCAGTTTCTTTAAAGCATCTTTGGCATCTTGAAATCAATTCACAATTACTAGGACCAGCCTTATCTCCTATTTTGGTTTTGGGAGGAAGTTTTGTTTTTATTTATATACTCGATTTAAAATTTCACTTCGATAAACCAACAAAAGGTTTGTTGATTTTAGCCTCAGGATTATGTAATACTTCCTTCATTGGTTTTCCTTTAATCAAAACTTATTTCGGAGATGAATTTATTCGCATTGCTGTAATTAGTGACCAAATGACCTTTTTACTTTTCTCAACAATTGGTCTTTTTATCGCAACGAGTTATAGTAGTTTTAAGCAATTAAAAATGGGTGAAATCCTACTCAATCTAATTAAATTTCCACCTCTGGTTGTAAGCATAATTGCCTTGTTATTGCCAAATAAAATTCAATTGCCAGTTCTTGATAACTTATTTACACAATTGGCTTCAACCATAGCTCCTTTGGCTTTGTTTTCAATTGGACTACAAATCAGAATCTCTGGTTGGAGAAATGAATTAGGCTTGATGATTCCTGTGTTTATTTATAAACTGATATTG
>JBIPMI010000160.1:0-7135 GCA_044369215.1 Bacteroidia bacterium
ATTTAATCATTTTAGGAACCTGAGCAGAAATAGTTCCTTCAGGAAATATAACTAAACTTCTTCCTGATTCAAAAAACCTAATTGCTTTGATATATGCTTCTGCAGATTTCCTTGCATTTTTTCTATCCACTGCAATGTCAATTGTTTTAAACCAAATTCCAAATAATGGAATTTGCAACAATTCGGCTTTTGCCATGAAACTGAAATCCAACATATCTAAAGCACTTGTAACTGTTGCAATATCAATATAGGAAGTATGATTGGGTGCAATGATATAGGGTCTATCATTTTTTATTTCCACCTCAAAAATATTTTTAACTCTAATAAAACCCAAAAAGAGCAATAATTTACCCCAAAACACTCTTAATTTATGTGCAGTTGGATAACGTTCCGGCTTTGCCAATGCCCACCTTAAAGGTAAATAAATGATAAAGAATATTGCCATGGCTGTCAATAGCAAATACAAAATGTAGATTATTCTTAGCGGATTTTTGGTAACTTTTGGCAAACTGATAAAATTTCTTATTCAAAAAACGGCCATAGCAACGACTTAATCAAACTAATTATTTCAACGGCAAAGTTTGATAAATAAATTTTATCGTATTTTACCTATGGCCTCATTAAAATAATTCCATTCAATGAATTTTGATCAATCATAGGATAATCCAAAAAGTCTACAGACGCATCGCCATTTAAATCAGTAACTAAATAACCCAAATCACCATTTATTGAACCTAAATCCAAATCAGGATAATCTAAAAAGTCTATTGAACCATCTTGATTAATATCTCCAGAATAAATTCCATATACACCTGAACCCAAATCAACTAAATTATTACCATAAGCTTTATCATTTGAAATTGTAAAATTGTAGCTACAAAATGCACTTATAGTCACTGGATTTGCACTCCAGGTTTCTATTGAGTTTCGATGCTTTAAAACTACATAAAAACTATCTCCAACAAATGTTCCTGGTAATTCAGCATTTGCTATACCTGAGGTTCCAATAGAACCCTTCCAAGCAAACAAACTATCAAATAAATTTGTTGAACTATGCAGTTCCACAATTATAGTATCAGCTGAAGAACCAGGCAATGTCATATCAAAATTGTTAGGCGCAGAAGTCATTGTTCCTGAACCAACATATAATCCTTGAAAAAATGCTGTAATATCTAAATATGCACTTGGCAATGCAGAATCCTTTAAAACAATAATATTGTATGATTGACGACTTATTCCATCGACCCCTGTTATTTTAATTTCTATTGAATTCAAACCAGTGTTTAATGGTAATGCATAAAATAATGTTTGATGAGTTAATGCTGAATATGAACCTCCATTAATTTTTATTTGAGCTGTTGAATTAATATTAGAAAAACTGGCAGTTAATCCAAAATTTGCCACACCTGCCCCTACATTTACAAAATAGTTTAAACGAGTTGAATCAAATCCTGGATTTAAACTTCCAGTTTGAATAGTTAAATTATTTAAATAAACATTTGACGTTTGTAATATATTTCTATAAACACTTGCTACATATCCCGCTCCATTCCATAAACTAGCCACAATATCCATTTTTCCATCTCCATCTATATCATTTGACTCAAATCCATAAAATGTGCTGTTGTTTGAATTAGTTAATGGAGTTTCAGTGCTAAATTGAATACTTCCAATACTCGACTTATTACTTAAAATAGAAAGATTATTTGTCCAATTACTACCTTTTAAATAAATGATTTCAGGAAGCCCATCTCCATTTAATTCTGCAAGTATCAATTTTTTGTTTTGAGCTGATGCCGACGACAATTGCTTGTTGTTAAAACTAATTGAATCTATATTACTTGTATTTAAAAATGAAAATACTGAATTATTATCTAATACTCCTACCAAATCTGATTTCCCATCTCCATCTAAATCTCCAAGGATTAGGTCTTGAGGATTTAAACCACAAACAAATGGAACTTCTGCACCAAAAGTAATTGTTGAACCTGTACTCGTGTTTTTTCGAACAATCAACAAGGTATCATTTGCATAAATGTAAGCCAAATCTGGCTTTTTATCTCCATCTAAATCACCAATAGACAAACCAAATGAAATTTTATTAGTTGCAAAATCTTGCTTTGCATCAAAGCTTATATTTCCTGGAAAACTTGAATTTTTCAATATTGAGATCCCACCTGAGTTGGTTGAAAATACCACATCCTCTCTTCCATCTAAATCAATATCAGCAATACACATTTTACTTAATCCATTCCAACCCATAGAAAAATGCTGAACAGATGCAAAATCTATTAATCCTCCAGAACTAATATTTCTTATAACAGAAATCGAATTATTATTTGGCATTGAAAAAACTAAATCCAATTTACCATCACCATCTAAATCAACACTTTTTATAAAATCTGCATTACCTGAAAACCATGACCCCGCAGAATAATCTTGGCGAGCAGCAAATGAGATAATTCCTAATGTTCCATTTTGCTTATAAACTGATATTCCAGAATTACCGTTAGATATGGCCATATCTGGTTTTCCATCATTATTAAAATCACCAATAGTAACTTTATTTGCTCCATTTGGCACTATGAAATTTTGTGATATATCAAAATCTGTAGTCTTAACAGTATCTTTAGTTGGACTAAATTTAGGATGAAATAATAAGTTTGAATATGCTGCCAATCCACTTGAAATATTTAATACACTTATTTCTTCTAATGATGCTCCAATTGGAACCAATACCCTAATTTGTGTTGTACTTGAATTTAGTACATTTCCTTCAACGGCTCCAAAATAAACTTTATTATCAACTGCTGTATTATTAAATCCTTTTCCATAAATAAAAAGTGTATCAGAATTAAAACCGAAATAGGAATTTATAGAATCAATCACAGGAGGAGTTCCAGTACGATTGATATATAAGTAATAAAATCTTGTATTCAGGTTATTTGCAGACCTTACCTTAATTTTTAATTCATTTGTTCCAACATTTAAGTTTAATCCACTTTTTATAACATTATGTTCAATTGCAGAATAAGCTCCATTATTTACACTTATTTCTGAATTTGCTAAAATATCATTTTCATAAATAGTAAGACTTATAATTGAATCAACATTTGAAACAGAAATTTGGTAACTTGAATCGTATGAATCAAAATATGGATATATAACACCCTTGCTTAAAACAACATCATATAATAAATCACTGGTACAATTGCTAATATCTACTGTAACAACTGCTGTATTTACTAACATTATTCCAATACTAACTACTGCTCTATAATATCTACGAGTAGCAAGATTTCCAATAGTTGCACCATTTAAAACAGTTGAGGTTGCCCCAACTATATTTGCAAATGCAAATCCATTTACTGAAGATTGCCATTGTATGTTTCCTACCGAACCTAATAAAGTGATTGAATTAGGTTGAGAATTTATACAAATGACTTGATTAGAGGAAACAGTACCTGCTACTGGATTTGTAACATGGACAACTATTGTTTTTAACTCTTTTCCCCCTTCTCCATCATCTACCCTAATAACAAGCGTATCAAAACCTGTATAATTCAAATCAGGTGTATAAAACCAACCAGCAGGACTAACAAATAAACCACTAGCTACATTTCCTCCAATAGTAACTATGCCATGTTTCGCATTTACCATTAGTTTATATTTTTCGATTTGATTTGAATTCGTATCTGAAACTTCTAATTGCAAACTAAGTGATACTTGGCCTGAATTAATCCTTGCAAAAATCTTCTCAGAATTTCCATTTGAAAAAACAGGTTTAACATTGCTCGGATTATATTTACTTACAAAATAATGTCCACTTTCATTTTTAAGATTATTTAACCAATAAAGATTTTCGTTATTATCAATTGTTAAACTATAATTTACTAACATATTATAATAACCATTATTATAATACTTAGGTATAATTGTGTCATAACCTAATAATTTAGACCATACTCCATTTTGAAATTTAGCGATATAAGGTCTATCTAATGAATCTAAAATTCCATCACTCACATAAAAAGCTCCAGAGGGGCCTTTTTGAAAATACCTATGTCCCATATTGGAAAAATTTGAAATTCTTGGCAACACATTCCAAGAATTTCCATCCCATTTAGATATTACATACAAAGAATCTGAATTTTGAACATTTGTTGAAACATAGAGTTCACTGGGTGAAATAGCCAATAATTTTAAAACTCTTTTATAAGTAAGATGACTTATTTGAAGGCTATTTTGCAGGCCTCTTGTATAAGAAGAGTCGATTTGTGCAAAAGAACTTGATCCAGCTCCAGTAACAGGAAGCCAATCGGTACCATTCCATCTCGACACAACTAAAGTGTGCGTATTAGATAATATCTGTTCGCCATAAACATATAAATTATTTGAAGTATCTGAGGTTAAATTTAAAATCTCATAGTTTGAATGAAAATACATTGATTGATTAAGGCTATAATAAGGAATCCAATTTAAACCATCCCATCTAAAAACATAAGGTTTTGAATAATTCCAACTTGAAAGATATGGTCTATATTTCTTTGCAACTGCAAACAAATTACCATTTTTAGTAAAATGAACTTGTTCAATCAACATTGAATCGATTCCTACACTTCTATGTAAATTTTGCCAAACTCCATTTTGATAATATTTTACTATATTAATAAAATCATAAACTCCACAATTATTACATATCTCAACAGAATCTATAATAATTAAAGCAATTTTCCCACTAGGACTAACATCAAAAGAGGAAGTTCCAATTAAAAAATTACTTAATAATGTAGTTGGAGTATCTCCATTAAACCTTATTATTTTACCATACGATCTTATATTATTAGAATCAGTTGAATATTCAAGTAAGGTAATGTTATTATTTGATTGCTTTTTAATATCATAAATGCCATCCCAATTTTTAATATTAGATTGAACAATTGTATTACCTGTTCCTCCTAACTCAGCCCATTGACCAGAGCTATATTTGAAGCAAAATAAAGCTAGTAATAAAATCAAATGTATTTTTTTCATAAACGTTTAATTTATGGTTCAAAATTAATCTTACAATTGTTTATTCTATTGCAAGTTAAACAGCAAGACTCCCCTACTATTCGTCCAAAACAACCACACTATTAAATTGTAGAAAATATTTAATTCAAAAACACAAAAACTCCTAGAAGAGCTTTTTTTAAAATCAAACAACAAACTAAAAACTGAGCTATAAATGCGATTTATTATTGAATAAAATGCTTATTAAATAGTAGATTAAATATACTTAGAAAAAACATCATTGGTCACAAAATGTATTGTGTATATATATATACTTATATCTATAAATCATCAACTCAATAGAATAATAACAACTAAAATTAGAGCTTTTCAGCAAGTCCTATTTTGAACTCTCTTTTAGTTTATTGGAGATAATCGTTTGAACTTTGTTTTTTAAGAACTCTACATCTTTTAATTCCAAACCTTTAGTTTCTACAGGTGTATGTACATATTGAATAACTTTACCAGGTCTTATTTCAAAAACACCTTGATCTGGAATTAATTTATAATTGCCAATAAAAGTAATAGGCAAAATTGGCACTTGTTTTTCAATGGCTAATCTAAATGGACCATCTTTAAAATCAGATAACTCAGGAACAATTTTGGAAATTGTAGCTTCTGGAAACATCACTAAACTTCTTCCACTTTCAATTACTTTTTTAGATTGTAAGTAAGATTTTGCTGCTTGAATAGGATTCTTTTTGTTTACACCCAAATCTAATGTCCGGAACCATTTTCCGTACAATGGCACTTTTTTAAATTCATCCATCGCTAAAAAACTAAAAAACAAAGGTAATCTAGCAACTAAACAAATAATATCTAAACGAGAACCATGATTAGGTGTAATTATATACGTTTGATTATGATCAAATCCGGGTTCAATGATGGTATTTACTCTAATAAATCCTATCCTAAGTAAAGTATCCAACCAAACTTTTCTAATGAAATGTGCTTGTTTATAAGTCCTCTCTTGTTCAAGAAAAATAAACATAAAAGGATACAATACCAAAAATAGGAATACAGCCCAAAAACTAAACCAGAGCGCAAAAAGCGTCACCAGAGGATTTGGATGTAATCGCATTCTGTACATGCAACTACTGACCCCAGGTTTCTGGAGATTTACGCCAATCAGATAATAAGGCCAGCTGCTCTTCTTTTACTAAACCCTTTTTAGCCGCAACTTCAATTAGCACGTGATAATTACACAATGAAACATATTTACAATTTGCTGATTCGAAAGCACTAACTGCAGCTTCAAAACCATAGGTAAAAATACTTGCCATACCCAAAACTTCAGCACCATGAGCCCTTAAAGCTTCAACTGCCTGTAAACTACTTTTCCCGGTTGAAACCAAATCTTCAATAACAACTATTTTTGTTCCTGACGGAATATTTCCTTCAACCTGTTTGCCCATTCCATGTTTCTTGGCTTCTGATCTTACATAGCCAAAAGGCAATTCTAACTCGTCTGCTATTAAAGCACCTGGGGCTATTCCAGCCGTAGCCACTCCAACAATCGCTTCTGCCTCAGGAAAATGTGATTTTACAAACTTGCCCATTTCCTGTTTTATAAAAGTTCTTACTTCAGGATATGACAGTGCCAATCTGTTATCACTGTAAATTGGACTTTTCCAACCACTAGCCCAAGTAAAAGGATTTTCAGGTTGAAGGCGAATTGCCTGTATTTCCAATAAATATTCTGCTATCTTTGTAGCTGCTTCCGGGCTATTATTCATGACCACAAATGTATAAAATTTTCATAAACGATAAGCCTTTAATCCTTACAAAAAGCGAAGAAATTCCTTCTCGTTTTCAGGAGCTTGAGAAAATAAATAATCCAGAAACTTTTTCAATCATGGATTGGGTAAGAAAAATTGAAGGTCTTAGTCACAAAGGTTGTTGGGTTGTTGATGCACACCCTAAACTATTATTCGAAGAATTTAGAACTCATTTTATTGCGATTGAGGCAGGTGGTGGACTTGTGTTTAACGACAAAGACCAAATTTTACTCATCAAACGTTTAGGGAAATGGGACCTTCCAAAAGGAAAAATTGATCCGGGAGAATCTCAGGAACAAGGCGCA
>JBIPMI010000161.1:0-7102 GCA_044369215.1 Bacteroidia bacterium
TTTGATAAAATTCACACAGAATCAAAGCAATATGTAAAGAAAAAATAGTTTTTCAAGATTAAAAACCTACCTTCGCACACCCAAACATTTCATTTGCTGAATCTTCTCCCAAAAGCCTAAGCTCTGAAAAATGAATAAGCACTAACAATTAATAATCTATAATGGCTAAATCACAAGAAACATTCAGTAAAAAAGAAAAAGAAAAACTTAAACTTAAAAGAAGGAAAGAAAAAGAGGAGAAAAAAGCAGAACGTAAAGCCAATGCTGTAAAAGGCGGTGACTTAGAGGACATGATGGCCTACGTTGATGAAAATGGAAATCTAACAACTACTCCTCCGGATCCTAAAAAGAAACGTGTCAATAATGTAGAAGACATGGTTATTGGTGTACAACGTCAGGTTGCTGAAGCAGTTGAAATCCAAAGAAAAGGGATAGTTAGCTTTTTTAATGAATCAAAAGGTTATGGCTTTATTAAAGATTTAAAAAATCAAGAAAGTGTTTTTGTTCATATCAATGGTCTTGTTGAAAAAATTAAAGAAGGTGATAAAGTTAACTTCGAAATTGAAATGACACATAAAGGTGCAAGTGCAGTTCGAGTTAAAATGGATCGTGGAGAAAAAGCAGTCCCACCACCGGCTCCTGTTGTAGCAGCAACTCCTGTTGTTGAGGAAGAAAAATCTAAAGAGAAGGAAGATTAAAACAGCTGTTGGCCATTGGCTTTTAGCTGTTGGCAGAAATTCGTATAATTGGAACGTTTTAGTTCTAAATAAAAATCCATTTTCTTTTTGAAAATGGATTTTTTTGCTTCTAACGAATTACGCCCCTTCAGGGCTAGGGAATTTCGCTCCTTTAGAGCTCGCGAATTGCGCTCCTTCAGAGCTAAGGAATTGCTCAGTTAAAGAATCTCGCTTCCTCTGAATTAAGAAATATTGTTGATTTAGAAATTAAATGAGGGTCCTTAAACAGAAGTCAAATTATTCATCTGATTAATTAAAAGCCAGTAGCAACGAGAAATAAGCCAATGGCCAAAAGCAAATGGCCAAAAGCCGGCAATTGAAGCTTGCTTCAATTGCCAACTACATTCCTTTTATCGTTTGCAAAATGGTTTCATTCGATTTTGACAATGAATCAATTTTAGCATCATACAACCTCGATTTTTCATTGGAGGCTTTGAACATGGTTTCGAAAAACATCAATCGGTTTTGAGTATATGAATATAATAAATCATTTCTTTTATTCAATGATTTATCCAAATCCAATTCATGCATTTCTTTGGTTATTTGATTGCATTTTGTCCAGGTTGGAATAATCTCGGTACTTATGACCATTATCGCCTGATTCTCGTCTATACCTTGAATTTTTTCCTGGGCTTTAATTGCCTTATCTTCTATGTATTGAAATTCATAAATCAGCTTTTCATATCTGCCATAAGGATTATCAAGCTTACTTACAAACCAAAAACTTAGTATCAAATACAAGCTCATAATTATTGCAGGTAATTTCCATTTGTAAAATGTATTGGTCGAAAATCTTAGTCCAAAATAATACGCATAACCCACAATAATTCCTGCAATTAATCCTCCGATATGAGCAGCATTATCAATTCCATCATTTAAGCCAAATGCTAGGTTATAAACTACAAATAAACCTATGCTCGACAAAAGCGGCTTCCTCACCCTCCTATCCAGTAAATTAGAAACTAACAGCGCAAGAAATAATCCATATAAACCAAAAATTGCTCCTGATGCCCCGGCTCCTACTGTAGCAGGATGCCACCATAAACTTGCACAACTTGCTACAATGCCACAAAAAATATAAGCCAATAGATATCGCCATTTACCAAGTAATAATTCTAATTGTGCTCCTACCATCAAAAGGGCAAACATGTTCATCAATAAATGAACCAGGCCAATATGCACAAAAAATGCACTGATGATTCTGTACCATTCTCCGTCTAAAACTGCAGGCCTGAAAACACCTCCCCAAACAAATACATCATTTGAATTGGGTTCCATGACAGATACTCCGAAAAACACCATCAAAGCAAAAACAAAAAAATTGATATTGATAAGAATTGGAGTAATAAAGTAATCCTTTCTTGGAATAAAAAAGGCCAATACATCTTTTAAAGCTGAAGCATTCTCTTCATTAACTTTACCATCATCCAATCGCAATTCTTCTGTAGGAATGCTTTCTTTGTAAGCTTTATAAAGTTCTACAAAATCATCTTCATTCCCTGAATCTTTCAATTCCCAAAAAGCAGATTTGAAACTTTCCAGGTACTCAAAATTTCTGTCTTCATCAAATAATGAACCATCACCTGATTCGCTTTTTAGAAATAATGTTTTGTCTTTCCATTCACAAAAAATAACAGAAAAAATTCCTTGTTCAATTGGATTACTAAAGGCATAAAATGCTTTTTCATCAATGGCAATAACATTCCAACTATTTTTTTGAAAGGCAGCCAATGCAATTCCCATTTGGTAACTTTTTGAGTCATCCAAAATAAAAATTGAATCTGAACTTGATGGAGGGAAACCAAATGCCATCTTTAGTAATACTTAGCCATTTCAACAAAAAAACCGAACCAGTTCTGCATTTTACCTTCACTTTTACCTAATCTAACCATGATTAAATTCTTGGCGGGATTGACATAAATATATTGTCCTAAAATTCCATGTGCTACAAAATCCCCATCCTTTGAAGGAATCCACCATTGGTTATTGTAATATGAAACACTTCCCTCCTTTTCTTCAATTTTTGTTGATTCTTTTACCCAATCTTCATTGATGATTTGAACGCCATTCCAATTGCCTTTGTTTAAATATAATCTTCCAATTTTTGCATAATCCAAGGCTTTGGTATTCAAACAACAGAATGTTTTTTCCATCCCATTTTTCTTTTTATCAATACTCCAGCTGCCAGGATATTGCATTTGTAATGGTGTCCATAATTTTTCCTGAAGATATGATGTTACTGTCTTCGGAGCCAATACATGATCTAGTATCAAACCTAATAATTGTGTGTTCCCACTTGAATAGTAAAATTCAGTTCCCGGTTCTTTTTCACATTTCATTTTGGCGCATTGATTACGCAATTTTCTTCCATAATAAAATGCTGCTGCATCACCAAAAGGATTCACGTAACTTTCATTGTAATCAATGCCTGAGGTCATATCCAACAAATGACGGATTTTCACTTTTTTCATGTTTGGATCCTTCATTTCAGGCAAGTACTGGGTAATGGGATCTTCAACTGAAGTAATCTTACCTTCTTGAATTGCAATGCCAATTAAAATCGATGTAACAGATTTAGCAACCGAAAAAGAAGGAACATCCGATTCACGATTATAATTACTAAAATAGTTTTCATACAATAAACTATCGTTTCTAATGATTAAATAGGCTACTGTTTTTTGAGACTCAAGAAACTTTTCAAAGCTCAGTTTCTTTCCATTTATCTCTAATTCCTTAGGCCCTTTTTGCTCTTTAACCTTGAAAAATTCAAATGGTTTATTTGAAGCAGTTAATTCTCGTGAAGGGAATTTCTTATGGTCTTTGATATCTGCAAAATTGTAGAAAATGAATCTACCTAACTGACAAGAACCAAAACTAAATAGTAGTATTAAAATGAACCCGATTTTGAATTTATTCATCGCACAAAATAAAAAAGAAAATTGAATGTGCCTTGTAAATAAATTACTCTTTCAAAACTTTTAGATAGTCTATTAATAACTTATCCTTTATTTTATGTTTATTTATTTGCTCTTCTAAAAATTCACTTGCCTTTATTTTACCCGAACTACTCACAAAAATTTTAGTTTTTAGGAGTGTAAAGCTTGTAAAATATGGCTTTTCAGGAAGATTCATCATAGAATCACAAATGGATAAACTCTGAGAAAAATTCAAATCATTAAATAAAATATCTGCTTGCTGTAAAACTTTCAGATTTTCATCTTTAAATCTAATTTGATCAATATCTTTTATTTCTTCTGCCTGATAAGCATTATTTATATTGGCATTATTAGCCGATGGAATTGATGTTTTTTTAGTAGATGGCTCAAACAAACTTTTCGTTTTTTTATTGGCTTGAGAAACTTTTGATGCTGATTCTTTTGTCGATACATTTTGAGGAACATTAACAACAGAGGGAACCTGTGAAACTTTAGATTCACTTATATTCAAATCATCAGATTCGGTTTGATTCTGTGCTGGTACTACCTCATTTTCAACAATCCCCGTTCTTTCACTTGATACAGATTCTGAAACAGTAACATCATTAGAAATAATATGTTCAGGTTGAGTTAGATTTTGAGATTCCGGAACAGGTTTGACTACTTGTTTTTCTGATGCAGATTTTTGTTGTAAACTAATAGCTTTTTCTGTAGAATATATTTCGTTTTCCGGCGATTTTACACCGGATTCTGTTTCGGTATTGATATTTTCGGGCTTAATCGCTAACTGATTTTGAGATGGAAATAAAAACCAAAAAAGAAGTAAACCAAATATAACAGATGCTGCGATACTTATGGTGGTGACATTTAAAAATACAAATCGTTTTTTTGTTTTTTGATCAATTTGATTTTTTATGTTGTTGATTTGAGATTCAAGTGCAGTAGGAGATTTCATGGCATCAATTCCTTCTTTGATGTCTGAACAGCTTTCACAATTTTGACAATGCGAATTCAACAGACGAATTTCATCTGCATTTAATTCACCAGCTGAATACTTCAGCCAGTTTTGTTCGCTGATACAATTTAACTCATCCATACACTTACTATTAAAATTAGGTACAATCCTTTTTTATTTAGAATGATTTTTAAATTTCTTTTACCATTCTGAATAGCACTTTTCACCTCATTTAAACTCAATTTTTCTTGTTTTGCAATTTCTTCATATGATTTACCCTTTAGATAAAACCATTCGATACAGGTTCTTTGCTGGGATTTTAACTCAGGTAAAGCTTGTTCCAGTATTTGTAATTGTTCCTCTTTTTCTTGTTCATCATCTGATAGATGCAAAAACATATCTGATTCCATAAAACCATCTTCATTTTCATTCAAACCAAATGAAGACTCTTTTATAGGTTTTCTTAAAATCATTAAACAATGATTTTTTGTAATGGTATATAACCAGGCTTTGAAATTTTCGGGTTGATGTTGATGTAATTCCTTTAATAGTTTTTCAAAAATATTCATCACCACATCATTTGCTTCATCCTCATTTTTCAGGTATTTCATTGAAACCGTAAATACCATCAAAGCATGTTTCTTAAAAAGTTCACCCAATAGTTTATTGTCCCTCTTAAGTCGATACTGACTTAAAAGCTCATCATCATTTAAAACACTGATTTGAAGGGACATAAAAAATATTTTCCTTTAATTTATGGAATATCACATTCGCTTGCATCCTTCAGGTAACAAAACAAAAAAATTATGAAAAAACTCATTTTTGCCATGTTACTGCTGATGTCAGTTTCAGTTCAAGCACAAAACAAACCAATTAAAGGACATTTACAAAAGGTTCAGGTTTTCTTACAGGGTGCTTATCTTCATTATTCTGAAAATATATACCTATTACCTGGAAATAATGAGTTTATTTTCGAAAACATTTCTCCTGTTATTGACGAAAACTCACTTCAGGCTACAACTAAATCAGGAGTTGTTATGGAAACTACCCATAACATTCTATACAAAGAAAAACCAAAGAAAACAGGTCAATACGATAAAGCATTAAGAGATGTAAGAGATTCAATTGAAGATATCCGTTTCGATTTGAAAGAAATAGATTACAAATACAAAGTGATTGTTGCTGAAAAAAATCTTTTGGTAAACAACCGTATGATGAAAGGAGAATTTCCAAAAGATTCATTACCACTCTTAAAAGATGCTTTAAATTTATTAAAAGATAGGTTAAGCAGCATTCTTGAACAAGAATTTAAGCTGGATAAAAACAAAGCTAAAAAAGACAAAGTTTTAGCACAATTGCAGGTTCGTGAACAAAACTTAATGAATCTTCAAAACGGACAATATGCAGAGGGGGAAGAAGAATCTGTTGCTACACACAGGGTAATAGTTACTGTTTATGCAGAATCGCCGGCTAATACTCAATTGCATTTCAACTACTTAATTTCAAATGCATCTTGGACACCTTCCTATGATTTAAAAGCAGAAGAAAAAAGTAAAAATATGCAATTGATTTATTTCGCTTCCATCAATCAACAATCGGGCATCGACTGGAAAAATGTGAACATGAGTATATCAACTACCAATGCATATGACAACAATACCAAACCTGAATTGAGTCCGTGGGTAATTAGCTTTATAGAATACTTCAACAGAACAAAAAGAAAAGCGATTGGAATTACATCAAATAGTGTGATTCCTATGCAAAAAGAAAGTGTTACTTTAGATAACAATGCCCCTAGTTATAATGATGATATGGTAGAACAAAAATCAATAACTGATTTTATTGAAGTAACAGAAAATCTTATCAGAACTGAATATGACATCAAATTAAATTATGAAATAAACAGTGATGGAAAAAACCACAAAGTGATGATTAACCAAAAGAATATTCCGATGCAACTTGAATTTGCAGCAGTTCCGAAACTTAGTACAGATGCATTTTTAATGGCCGGTGTTGGTGGTTGGGAGGATTTAAATATCTTACCGGGAAAAGCCAGAATTCATTTTGATGGATTGTTTGCAGGTGAAATTATGCTGATGGCTGATGGCGTGAAAGACACCATTTTTGTGAATTTAGGGAAAGATAGAACCATTGGATTAAGCAGAAAAAAAATCAAAGAAAAATACAAAGTAAAATTCATAGACCAAGAAAAAGTGGAAACAAGAAGCATTGAATTGCTAGTAAGAAATTCGAAAAACATTCCGATTGAAATTAAACTTGAAGACCAAATTCCGGTTGTTCAAGGCACTGAAGAAATCAAGGTAAATTTATTAGATGGTGATGGAGCTGAATTGGATCCATTAACCGGATTACTCACCTGGAAATTGAAATTGAATTCAAAAGAAAGCAAAAAAATCATCTTCACTTATGAAGTGAGGTATCCGAAAGGGAGGACAGTAGCTAATCTTTAGTTG
>JBIPMI010000162.1:0-7099 GCA_044369215.1 Bacteroidia bacterium
CGAAGGTTCGCGCCCGTTTTGGGGTCAGGGTGCTGTTATTAATTTACTGCTAAAGAAGCGGATATTCGTATAATTTTTTATCTAAAATCAAATTATCAATACTTACACATTAATCTCGTTTTTTCATGTTTAATTGCAGTATTAAAATAAAATGGATAATTCAATTCAAAAATTAATAGATAATTCAAGGAAGGAATTGCTTGATTTTAGCATGAGAAATCCTTTGTTGAACTATAGATTGCCAAAATCAAAAGGGCTTAGTTTGATTTGTAATCAACCGGATTTGGTTTTTAGTATATTGGTTCATGAAAAACGCTCTATTGGCTTTAAACAAAAAAGTGGAACAAATATTCAGACCGAAATTCCAGTCCTTCCTGAAAATTTAGAAATCAAAACATCCAGAAGTGCTCCGTTTAAATTTGAAACTACTGAGTCAGACCTAAATCTTCATAGACGTTTACTTTCAACCTACAATACTGCTCAATCGATAATTGAGGAACAAGGAGTAAATATTCTTTTTATTTCTTTTGGAATGTTAAGTTGGCTTGAAGATGAGTCGAGCCAGGAATTTAGAAATGCTCCTTTGATTTTAATTCCAGTTAAAATAGAAAGAAAGGATGCAAAAGACCAATTTCAGGTTTCTTATTCTGAAGCTGATTATGGGGTTAATGTTTCCTTGAAAGCAAAATTAAAATCCGATTTTGGTATTGAATTACCTGAATTTGATGATGAAATTGATTTGCCATTCGTAAATTATTTTAATGAGATAAATAAGCTGATTCAAAACAAGAACCGCTGGCGATTGGAGGCTTATAAAACAGAACTTGGTTTCTTCTCATTCGGTAAATTTTTAATTTATAATGATTTGGATTCCTCACTTTGGCCTGATGATAAAAAACCTTTCAATCATGATGTAATTAAAGGATTATTTGGAGAAGGATTTAATCTTTCAGCTTTTCCTTCTGATGATACTTTTATAGATAAACATCCTAAAGTTGATGAACTCTTTCAGGTTGTAGATGCTGATAGTAGTCAGGTTCTTAATTTATTGGAAGTTCACTCCGGAAAACATCTGGTAATTCAAGGTCCTCCGGGCACAGGTAAATCACAAACTATAACCAACATCATTGGAAATGCAATTGGTCAAGGAAAGAAGGTTTTGTTTGTTGCCGAAAAAATGGCTGCATTAGAAGTTGTTAAAAGGAGAATGGATATGTGTGGTCTTGGTGAAGCTTGCCTTGAATTACACAGTCATAAAGCCAATAAAAAAGATTTATTATCAGAACTTAAACGCGTTTTAGAAATTGGGAAACCTAAAACTTCTCATTTAGAAGCTGAACTCTCCTTATTAAATAAAAGAAAGGATGAACTCAATGCATATAGTGATGCAGTAAATTCCGAAGTTGCCGGAAGTCGTTTGAGTTTTCATCAAATAATAGGAATGCTTCTTTCGATAAAAGAATCAACCAAAAATGTAAAATTGCCCGAATTGCCACATCCTGAATTAGCAAAATTAGATGCTGATTTATATAGAGAAGCTGCTGATTTGGTAGATGGGATTGAAAACAAACTTAAAGAAATTGGATCCCCTAAAAATTTAACATTTTATGGTTCCACTCATAAATCTGTTCTTCCAAAACAAATCACACAAATTAAAGAAGCTTCAGAAATTTTATTTAATTCATTTAATCAATTAGTCAAAAAACAGCATTCAATTTTTGAGTTTTATAATTTAACTAAACCCGAGATTTTTAAGGATGCTTTACACCTATGTAAACTTCCAGATTTTATAGCCAATTCACCAGATTTATCTGAGTTAAATATCAGTAATAAAAAATGGTTGAATGAAAATCAAAATTTAGTAGAATTAATTGAAGCTGGTTTAAAGTTTGAATCATTTACGGAAACTGTTTTAGTTAAGTTTAAGGAAGAAGTTTTATCTCAGGATTGGACAGAAGTAAAACAAATTTATGAAGCTCATGGTGAAAAGTGGTACAGGTTTTTAATCAGCGATTTCAGAAATGCTAAGAAATTGTTTTTATCTTACTCCAAAACAATTCAAAAGCCTGAACATGCTGAGATTCCGAGTATAATTGATGAAATAATTTTAGCTCAAAAGAACAATCAAATTATTAAGAATTTTGATTCTTTGGCAGCTGAATTATTTCAGGCTAAATGGAAATCAAATTCGAGAAGTTTTAAAGAATTAAAATTGCTCAATCAAGCAATGTTTAATTTATATCAACTCAATTTTCAAACTGATGTTTTTAAAGTTCTTCATTCAGATAAGGCAATTGCCAATCAATTAAAAACTGAATTAGACCATTTGAATTTTGAGTTTAAAAATGCACTTGAAAATTGGAAAAATATAGCAGCATTTGATGAATCAATAAAAGGTTCGATTGGAGAAATGAAAACCTCAGATATCGAATTATGGTTTGGAAATCTGGCTCCTAATTCTCAAGAAATTTCATTGGTTTGCGGCTGGAATATTACTTTGGAATTAATTGAGGAAAGGAATTTAGATTATATCATTCCAATTTGTTTGGATTGGGATTTGGCTTCAGATTATTTAAGATTAAGTTTCAAAAATGGCTGGTTGGAAACAATGTTCGAAAAGGCTTTAAATTCAAATGAAATTTTAAAGCGATTTGATAGAAACCGACATGAAGAATTAATTTCAAAGTTTAAAGAAGAAGATAAATTAAATTTTCAACTCAATCGAGCCAAGGCTTCTTTAACTCATTTTAATGCGCTACCGAATGTAATGGCGGGTGGACAAATGATGGTTTTAAGAACCGAGATGAATAAAAAAATCAGGCATCTTCCATTAAGAAAACTTGTTGAACAAGCCGGTTTAGCTATTCAGGATATAAAGCCGGTTTTCATGATGAGTCCGATGTCGATTGCTACTTATATACCTCCCGGATTATTGAATTTTGATTTGGTTATTTTTGATGAAGCTTCACAAGTAAAACCGGTTGAAGCGCTAGGTGCGATTTTAAGAGGTAAACAATTAATTGTTGTTGGGGATTCCAAACAATTACCTCCAACAAATTTCTTTGAAACTATTTCAGAAGATATTGATGAAGAAGAAAGTTTAACTCAGGATATAGAGAGTATTTTAGGTTTGGCAGATGCAAAAGGAATTGGTGGTGGAATGCTCAGATGGCACTATAGAAGTAAACATGAATCTTTAATAAAGGTCTCAAATTTTGAGTTTTATGATAACCGATTAATTGTGTTTCCAAGTGCTGCAAATCATGAAAAATTAGGATTAAAACTACGTCATCATCCGGATACATTTTATGATAGAGGTCAAACTCGTAGTAATAAGATGGAGGCCGCAATTGTAATTGAAGCTATATTAACTCATATTAGAAATTTTCCTAAACTAAGTTTAGGAATTGTATCCTTTAGCAATGCTCAAAAAGAGGTACTCGAGAATCTCTTTGAACAGGCTAGAAAAGATTATCCTGAACTTGAAAATTATATTCAAGCGCATATTGATGAACCTTTATTCATCAAGAATTTAGAAAATGTTCAGGGTGATGAAAGAGATGTAATTTTTATTTCAATTGGTTACGGCAAAACCAAGGAAGGTTATTTGGCCATGAGTTTCGGTCCATTAAACGGTGTAGGAGGGGAAAGAAGATTAAATGTTTTAATCACACGTGCTCGTCAATGTTGTGAAGTATTTACCAATATAAAGGCAGAAGATATTGATGTTACTAAAACTCAATCATTGGGTGTAAAAGCTTTAAAGAACTTTCTTTTTTATGCTGAAAATGGCAATCTTAATATGTCAAAGGAAACAGGTCGTGAAGCAGATAGTTTCTTTGAAATTCATGTTGCCGAACAATTGCGGTCCTTGGGATATGATATAGTACATCAGGTTGGAGCAAATGGCTTTTTTATTGATTTAGCAGTAAGAGATAAAAACGGAAATTATATTTTGGGTATTGAATGTGATGGAAGAATGTATCATTCCGCACGTTCAGCAAGAGATAGAGATAGATTAAGACAACAGGTTTTAGAAGGTATGGGATGGACTATCCATAGAATCTGGAGTACTGATTGGTTTGCAAATGCTGATCGTGAAACGAAAAGAACAGTTGAGGCAATTGAAAGAGCAATGCTTGATAGAAACAAACCTCAGGCAGCATTTGAAAGTAAAAGTAAAGAGCCCTTAATTATACGTGAAGCTGTAAAAAATGAGAAGCATATAATCAAAGAATACGAGCTAGCAAAATTAGATATTCAAACAAATGGTAAAGAGATTCATCAATTGCCACTTGCGATTATAGCAGAATGGTTACTCAAAGTTGTTGAGATTGAAGCTCCGGTTCACATTGAAGAAGCAGGAAGGCGTATCATTGAGGCTCTTGGTATAACACGTTTGGGAAGCAGAATCAGAACTCATTTAGATGAAGCAGCTGCATTTGCACATAGAAACAACATGTTCATTAAAAGTGAGGATTTTCTATTTCATTTTGATAAGCGTGAAATTCAGGTGAGAGATCGTTCTGCATTAGCAGCAAATTCCAGAAAAACGGATTATATTTCTCAGGAGGAAGTTTCAAAAGCTTTTATGAAAGTTGTATCAGAAGCCTACCAAATTCAGGATGATGAAGCAATTGCTTTAGCAGCGAACATGCTTGGTTTTTCCAGACTTACAGAGGATTTAAAATCAGAGTTTATGGTGTTTTTGCAGAATTGGAAAGCTACAAAATCAGGGTGATGATAAATTTAATATGTTAAAACATAACAACTAAAAATCCGCCTGTTATTAAACCTCCTAAAAATCCAATTCCTGCATATTTTAACTTCATTTTCCAAAGGTTGTTATTGAATTTTTCAATTTTTTCCATGCCAGAAACAATGAAGCTGTCAGTCTTTTCTAATTGAATTTTTGCATTTAAAGTATTGTTTTTTATAACCAATATGTTTGAATCAGTTGCCAGAATATGGTTTTCAGTATTTTGTCTAAACTGAGAATAGGATTGTTGAAGCACATCATAGGCTCTTGATTTTTCTTCATACAAATTCTTGAAAATTAAACTTGCCGAATCTGTTTTAAGAACTAATTCATTACTTGTATTGTATAAACGGTTATATGCTTTTTGCATATTTTCAAAAGTTGGCAGATTGTATAATCGTATGCTATCACAATTAAAAATTACTGTATCACCTTTATAAGCATAGTAGTTTTTGATATTGGTACAATCTCTATAATATTTTTTAGAGCGGGTTTGGGCTTTACTAAGCATTGTAATCCCAACAAAAATTAGAAATAGTGGTAGTTTGAATTTCATAGTAAATTTTATTTCGTTTCCATTTCACCATTTTCAGGCTCAGGTAATTTATCATTGAATTTAGCTAAATCACTTTTTAAATGAGTGATGCTTTTTTCTAATTTGTTCAATGATTGTAGGTATTTTGATTCTCTGCTTCTACTTATTGCATCCGATGCTTTTACAATGCTATCAACAGCATGTATATAGTTTTTGAAACCGGCATTTCTATCTAATACAGTTTGTGTATTTGTTAAAATGCTATCTAAATTTTGTTGAGTTTTTGCAATTTCTTCTCTTGCGATTTTTAACTCTTTTATTGCAGAATTTAACTCGGCACTAGGTCCAAAAAAAGCGGAATAAATAGTGATGCCCAAAATGGCAATAATGGCACTTATAACTAAATATGATTGGGTTTTGCTAAGCATTCCATAAAAATATATAGTTTATCCAAAAAAACAATAATGTTCATCTTGAGCCACAGTGTCTATGAATTCATCAAAGCTATCTACTGTAGGTTTTGCTGTGTATGGGTCCCATCTCTCGATTGCTCTCCACCAAAATATTTTCCATTTTTTGGTTTTTTGAACATAGGTTGTTTTGGCTATTGGTGTTTCAATTATTTTATTTTTATCATCAATAAATGGACTTTTTGATAGTATTATTATACTTTGATTTTCTATTTTGTAGAAATAGTCCAATTGACTTCTGATTTCTTCTTCTGGTCTAATTGCTTCTATAAAATTTTCAAGACTTAGAATCACTTCTGAGCTTATACTGATATCTAAAGGCATAACTTTCAAACTAATTATTTTTCAAATTAGTTGTTTTATTTTATTTAAAACCAATTTTAGTTTGATTTTTCAATTTAAAATAATCTAATACCTGCACGCCATCCAAACCAGCCAATTGCATGAACGCCTTTGTTGTTCTCGTTATTTATCCATGTTTTCGTTGGCACTAAACTTTTTAGGGCTTCATATTGCGATGAATTATCATTCAATACAAATAAATTCATTGTTGGTCCAATAAAAATCCCCAAACTGCTAGCTGGTCTTAATTCTATCGCTAAGTTTAACTTGTTTAGTAATGAAACATGCGTATTCCAATCTATATTGTTTATTTGGTAGGTTGATATGCCTGTTTCAAAGTTGAATTTATTACTCAGTTTAAAGCTGCTACTGATACCATATCCAACATACCATTTTTGTTGCTGGGTATTAAAGTTTTCGAATCCTGCTATTAGTTCATTTGTAAATTTCTTTACACCCGTTCTTAGCCTGATTTCATTCATTTGATTTTCATTTCTTGAATATTCTATTTGATGTACACCATTTCGAACGAAACTTAAAACACCAATTGGAATACCATATGAATCTTTACAGAAGTTAAAAGGTGCTATCTGAATGCCATCATTTTCTTTGCATATGTTGGCTAATCCTGCAATTTGAACTCCTTTATTAACCCTTTTGTTTACATTAAATAAACCGGCTAAATCAGTTGATCTAAAATTTGTTTCGCCAGTATTAAATAAACCCGCTGCTCTAAAATAGCCATTATAAATTTGTGTAGTATTAAACAATCCTGCTAAACATATAGCACTATTACTATCTTTAGTAACATTAAATAATCCTGCTGCTAATACGTTTCCTTTAGAACTTTCAATGATATTGAATAATCCTGCAAAGTCATTTGATTGACTTAATTTTCTTGAAAAATTAAACAATCCTGCTACTCTTAATTTACCTTTGTATTCCTCGCTTACATTAAATAAACCGGCAAATTCAGGTCCTTTAGTATGTATT
>JBIPMI010000163.1:0-7097 GCA_044369215.1 Bacteroidia bacterium
CACATTATCCTTTAGTAAGATTAAACCCGGATTAGATCTAACCATAGAATTCAAAGGAATTGCATCCATATTATAATGGAAGTAGTTTAAGTTATGTTGATTTTTATAGGCTTTAATTTCGTCTGTTGAACTTGAACTCAATGCCCAAAAGTTTCCTTTTTTCAACGATACGAAGTGGTCAACTGTCGCTTGAATAGCCTTCTCCTGACTCGTTCTTCCTTCATCTAATTTGGTTTGTACTAAAACCAATTTGTATCCTTTATCTGTGAAGAATTTTTCCGTAAACTCAACACCTGTTGAATCATAAATTTTGAAATCATGAATAGGAGGATGATAACCTTTTTTAATTAATTTATCCTTCCTGTCCACGTAGGTATATCCTTCTTCCTCTGATGGCAAATGATTCATGTCAAACTCAAATTCTTTACCGCCTTTTTCATAGATGAAGTTCATTTCAATAATATCTTTTTCTGCATTTTCAGGGGTAAGTGTAAGTTCGTAAATATTGTTGCCAATTTTATAGGGTAAAAAATCCTTTACAGGTAAAAACATATAAGTATAGATTGTAAAGAATGTTGAAACCAGAAAAGCAGTGAATAAACCTATATGCACTATAGCTTTATTGAATAATGGTTTGATGTGACTAACTCCAAAAAATATGATTAGAATTAAAACGAGCAATACTAGATCTTTTTCAAAACTTTGTGCCGGAGTTAATTTAATAGCATCTCCAAAACAACCACAATCTGTTACCTTATTTGTAATTGCACTATATCCTGTTAAAAGTGTAAAGAATACAATTAATAATAACAATAACCATGCGTTTAATCTTGCATAAACACCTAGTAATAATGCAAAGCCTGATATAATTTCAAATATGCAAATAACCATTGCTAAAGGAACTGCAAATGGCACAAAGGCTGTGAAGTTAAAAATTTCGAAGTACTCAACTAGTTTATAACTAAAACCAATGGTATCATTTGCTTTTATTAAACCTGAAATGATAAAAAGTATGCCAACAAATGCTCTGCTTATATGTGTTAAAAGTTTCATGCTATTTTGTTTGTTTTTCTTCTGATAGTCTGATTAATGCGAAAATGGAATAGTTAATCATATCCATAAAATTACTTTCAATTCCTTCACTTGCTAATGTTTTTCCCTTATTGGAAATTATTTGGTGAATGCGGTTGATACGCATTAATAACATATCTGTGAAAGTGCTTACTAACATTGAGCGCCAGATTTCACCATAATCATGGTTTTTTTGTAACATCAATGTTTTTGTGTTTTGAATATAGTTATCGTATGAATTAATTAAATCTTCATCGTTGCTAATGTACCTTTCATCTTCATTAGTCTCTATTTGAATCATTGCCATTACACAATAATTGATAATGCCCATAAACTCGTTTTCAATACTCTCTCCAACCATGTTTATGCCATTTTCTTCAATGTTTCTAATCCTGACTGCTTTGATATATATTTGGTCAGTTATAGAACTAATTCTCATGATTCTCCAGCTTTGGCCATAATCTTTATTTTTTTTAATAAAGAGCTCTCTGCATAAATTAATTACCTCGTCGAATTGGTTTGATGTTTGATTTCTCAATTTCGTAGTTTTTATTTGTCGGGGTACAAAAATAAACTCTATTAACGTTTTGCAAGCATTTCAAACTAAATTTACACTTAATTGTGCTGGTCGGCTTCTGGATTTGTCAAAACCCGGGGTGATGGGAATCCTTAATTTTACTCCGGATAGCTTCTATTCAGGCTCAAGAATTAGTGGAGTTGACCAGGCTCTGGAAACTGCAGAAAAAATGCTAAAGGAGGGGGCAGATATATTAGATATTGGCGCTCAATCTACTCGTCCGGGTTCAAATCAAATTTCATGGATTGATGAAAAAAATAGGCTAGAAACGATTGTTCCTCTATTGGTAAAAGCGTTTCCTCAGGCAATTTTTTCAATTGATACCTACCATGCAAAAGTAGCGGAATTTGCAATTAATGAAGGTTTTCATATTGTTAATGATGTTTCTTCATTTGATGATGATGCAGATATGCTTCCTTTTTTAAAATCTGCGAAAGTTCCATATATCATGATGCATAAAAAGGGAAATTTTGAAACAATGCAAAAGAATCCTCATTATGATAATCTCATGATTGAAATTTTGGATTATTTTAAGTTAAAGGTTGAATTGCTAAGCAATGCCGGTTTATCCGATATTATTTTAGACCCGGGATTTGGTTTCGGTAAAAATCTCAATCATAACCTGGAATTACTGAGGTCGTTGGAATCATTTTCTGTATTAAATTTGCCTATTTTGGCAGGTTTATCCAGGAAAAAAATGATAAGAGATATTGCGAATGTTGAAGTGGAAGATTCTTTGAATGCCACCGTCGCCGTTAATATGATTGCTTTAATCAACTCGGCAAAAATTCTTCGGGTTCATGATGTAAAAGCGGCAGTTCAAACTATTAAGATTTATAATGCTGTTTTTCAAAAGTCATTGTAATCAAGTTAAATTTATAGTTGCTTTTCGTATATTGTGAAAAAAAACATTTGAATGGAATTCATAGAATTAGCTAAATACAAGTTTACCTTAATCAATTTAATTGATTTACTGCTTGTTATGCTTTTATCTTATCAGCTTTTCAAATTGTTAAAGGGCAGCTTAGCTTTTAATATATTAATAGGTTTAGCTACGATTTATTTATTTGGCCTTTTGGTTAGATATTTTGAAATGCCTTTGTTGGAGGGTATTTTAAGTGAATTTACAAAAGTTGGAATTATTGCTGTATTGATAGTTTTTCAGCAAGAGATAAGAAAATTCCTTTTAATTATTGGAAATAGTTCTTTTTTAGGTGAGAATAAATCGTGGTGGAACATTTTCCCTTGGAAATGGAAAATTGAGGCTTCGTTTGTTACACCTTTTGATGAAATATTAGATGCTTGCGCAGAATTAGCTCAATCAAATTCTGGTGCAATTTTAGTTTTTCCTAAAACATCTGAAATGAAGTTTATTGGAACTTCTGGGGAAATTTTAAATGCAAATATTACCAAACGTTTATTGTTAGCAATATTCAATAAAACAAGTCCTTTACATGATGGTGCTGTTATTATTGCAAAAGGGCAAATTAAAGCTGCAAACTGCGTTTTACCTGTTAGCGAAAATCCCGTTTATATAAATAAATATGGACTTCGACACCTTTCAGCTATCGGAATTACAGAACAAACAGATGCTGTAGTTTTAGTGGTTAGTGAAGAAAAAGGAACGATTAGTTATGTTTTCGAAGGTAAAATCAAGGACGATTTAACTGTTGCAGAAATAGTTGAAAAATTGACAAATAAATTTTCTAAAGAAATGCTTGGAGTTTCTTAATCCCTAAAGTTTTCAAATTGTAAGGGGATTTCAAAATCTTGTTGCCTCAGATTTGCAATTAGTTCTTGTAAATCATCAATTTTTTTTCCACTTATTCTGAGCTGATCATCATGAATTGAAGGCTGTACTTTAATATTTAAACCTTTTATATGGTTCATTATTTTTTTGCCTAATTCTTTCTCAATACCTTCTTTTATTTTTATTTCTTGATAAACCAATTTCCCACTTGATTTTGTCTCTCCACTTATATCTAGTGACCTTACATCAAGTCCTTGTTTACTGAATTTACTTAATATGATGTCTGCTACTGTTGAAATAGCCATTTCTTGTTTGGCTTGAACTTTTATTATTTTAGACTTTTTATCAAGGTCAATTTCACAAGCTTCATCTTTTAAATCATACCTGTTTATTAATTCTTTTTTTGCAGTATTTATTGCATTGTCAATCTTTTGTAAATCTATCTTACTTACTACATCAAAACTTGGCATGTTGTTGTTTAATTATCTTAATTCTTTAATAAAATTTAAATATGGATACTGAATGGAACAAATATCACATTTAATTTCAAATTTTATTTCTAAAATGCAATAGAAAAAAATGGAACATAAGATGAAAAATATATTAGTGTTTATTTCGATTTTATTACTGTCGGTTTTGGGCTGTAAAGATAAAACTGTAATTACTCCAAGCGATAACAATGGGGTAAATCCTTTAGATACAATCACTGTTTTTAATGGATTGGTTGTGCCAAATGAAGGAACTGTTGAAGTGAATTTAAGTCATATTTTTGGCAAGAATCCTGTAATTCTTAATACAGCAAACTATATTAATGCTGCTAGTGATACTTTTAATATTGAAGATTTGAGGTATTATTTTTCTAATTTGTCATTTCAAAAACAAAATGGTGATTGGGTTAACTTAAAGAATTATCATCTAATAGATATTAAAACTGCTTCCACCCAAACTTTTACTATTTCAAAACTTCCAGCAGGTCACTATAAAGCTGTTAAGTATATGCTGGGTGTTGATAGTGTAAGTAATAGTAGTGGTTTACAGGAAGGAGCATTAGACCCTTCCTGGGGGATGTTTTGGACATGGAATACTGGATATATCTTCTTTAGAATTATGGGTAGAAATCCTAATTCTTCTAGAGCTTATAGTTTAGATTTAGGTGGGAATGAAAATCTTCCAACTGTAGTAAACGATTTAAATTCATTTAAATTGAAAAACAAAAATCCTAAAATTTACTTTGAAATGGATGTAAACGAAATGTTTCAGAATCCTTCAAATTATAAGTTTGATTCTGATGGCTGGGCAATTCATACAAATACAGCATCCGGAGCCACCAAACTGGCTTTGAATATGATGGATATGGTTAAAGTTAAAAAGATTGAATAATGAAAAAATGGATTACAATTTTTGTTTTTTTCTCAATAATTTTTGCATGCAAAAAGGATGTTAAGGTTATTCAATCAGATAGCTATTCTTACGACCCAACACCGTATGTTCTAAAATTACCTCAAGGTTTTGGATGGAAACCCTTTCCTATTCCTGCTAATAATCCTTTAACAATTGCAGGAGTTGAGTTAGGTAAAAAGTTATTTAATGAAAAGCTACTATCCGCAAATAATACCCAAAGTTGCGCAACTTGTCATAAGCCTGAATTTGCTTTTTCAGATTTTGGAAACCAGTTTAGTATTGGTATTACTGGTGAATTGGGGACTAGAAATGCACCAGCTCTATTTAATTTACCTTGGGCTGATTTATATAATCAGTCTGGACATAGATATTTTTGGGATGGTGGAAAAGGTGATTTGGAACAGCAAGCTATTGGTCCAATTGTAAATCCAATTGAAATGGCTTCTGATTTAAAAGATGTAGTTAGAAAATTACAAGCTCACCCAGAATACCCAGGATTTTTTAAACGAGCGTTTGGCTCAGATTCTATTACCAGTTCTAAAATTGCAATGGCTTTGGCCCAATTTGAAAGGACATTAATTAGTTCAAATTCACCTTTTGATAAAGCTGAACGTAGAGAAAGACAAAGAACACAAAGTGAATATCGGGGTATGCTTATATTTAATTCAGAAGGTGGTGGGGATTGTTTTCATTGTCATGGTAATTTAAGTTCACCTTATTTTACGAATTTTAATTTTCACAATACTGGTTTAGACGCAAATATTCAAGATTCTGGTTTATATCGAATTACTGGAAATTCAGCTGATATAGGAAAGTTTAAAACTCCTAGTTTAAGAAATTTGGTTTTTACTGCTCCTTATATGCATGATGGACGTTTCAAAACTATTCAAGAAGTTATAGAATTTTATAATTCAGGAGTAAAATTTAGTCCTTCACTTGACCCAAATATTAGTAAACATATTGTTACAGGCGGCCTGAACCTGACTTCTCAAGAAAAAGAAGATTTACTTAATTTTTTAATTTCGCTTTCTGATTCTTCTTTTATTAAATAAAATATCCTGAAGGCTATTATAAAATTTAATTTAAGAATCTTCTTCTGTTTTTATCTTGATAATTGATTTATTTTCTAATGTATTGCATTTAACTTTTAGAGTTAATTCGCTTACAATTTTTTTAAATGTTTAATTACTAATTTGAAGTAGAGAATACTAAACTTACTAATTTTAAATTTTTGGTCAATTTCTTAATTACCATTTGATTTTTTTTCAGATTTTATGTTGTTTTTCCTTATTCATGGCCTGACAAAATGTTTTTTATGAATTTATTAATTAAATGTGCAATTGGATATTGTCATTTTTATACCTACTTTTGATAAAATAGCTAATTAAATTTTTTGTTTATGATTATACAATTTACTAAACAATTTTTGTTATCACTTCTGCTGATGATCGGTTTTGCTTATACTGCTGATGCGCAGTATTGCACAGCTGGGGCAGGCTCTGCCGCTGATGATGATATTTCAAAGGTTACCATCACAGGTGCAGGTGGAACTTCAATCAATAATACAACAGCGTGTTATGCTACTACGCCTCAATATTGTTATTATGGCGTTGCCTCTCAGAATCCACAGAATATAACTATTCCGCCACTTATTCTTGTTCCTGGACAGACTTATACAATCTCTATTGAATTAACTCAATGTTCAGGTTTCTTTTATAGTAATGTGTGTAAAGTTTGGATTGATTATAATAGGAATTTTACTTTTGATGAGCCAGCTGAATTAGCTGTTACTATTATTAATAATGGCCCTAATTTCCCTGCAACTTTTACCAATACTTTTACAGTTCCTGCGAATGCAACTTTAGGAGCATCAAGAATGAGAGTTATGGATTGGGAAACTACTGTTGCGGCTACTGTTACACCTTGTGGTATTGCAACTTGGGGTGAAACAGAAGATTATGATGTAACCTTAGGTGCTCCTAGTGGTAATCAAGTATTACCTCCAATTGCCGGAATTTACCCAAGTATGGCTACTCCAAACCCTACTTCAAGTATGGATACAGTTTGGTTAAATAGCCCGCAAAAATTGGTTAGTACCAGTACAAATGCTGGTCGTAGCTACTGGGATTTACCTGATGAAACCTTTTTAGAACCAGGTTATTCTCGCAGTCCGGTTAGGTTTACAACTCAAACTTATATTGATACAGCTAAATACAACCAAAGCTTTACTTATACATTTAAAAGAAGAGGTTTCTGGCCAGTAAGATTACTTGCAGTTGGTGTGACAAGACCTGACTC
>JBIPMI010000164.1:0-7074 GCA_044369215.1 Bacteroidia bacterium
AGGATGAAAAATCAAACGTTCAAAATGCATTAAATTTAGGTAACTGGTCTTCAATGTTATTAACTGTTGCAGCTTCTTACTTCATTGTAAATTGGATGTTACCTGAAACTTTGAGTTTACGTGGATATGAATTCACTAAATTAAATGTATTCTTTGCTATCGTAGTTGGAACAGTGGTTGGTGCTATTATGAGTATTGTAACTGAGTATTACACAGCAATGGGTAAAGGTCCAGTTAATTCTATCATTCAACAATCTTCAACTGGTCATGCTACTAATATTATTGGTGGATTATCAGTTGGTATGAAATCTACAGTTATTCCTATTTTAACTTTAGCAGGTGGTATTATGTTATCATACCATTTTGCTGGTTTATATGGTGTTGCTATTGCTGCTGCTGGTATGATGGCAACAACTGCAATGCAATTAGCTATTGATGCATTTGGACCTATTGCTGATAATGCAGGTGGTATCGCTGAAATGAGTCAATTACCTCCTGAAGTTCGTGAAAGAACAGATAATTTGGATGCTGTAGGTAATACAACTGCTGCTACAGGAAAAGGATTTGCTATTGCATCTGCTGCATTAACTTCATTGGCATTATTTGCTGCATTCGTAGGAATTGCTGGTATTGATGCAATTGATATTTACAAAGCTCCAGTTTTAGCCGGTTTATTTGTGGGTGGTATGATTCCATTTATTTTCTCAGCATTGTGTATTCAAGCTGTAGGTAAAGCTGCAATGGATATGGTTCAAGAAGTTCGCAGACAGTTCCGCGAAATTCCTGGAATTATGGAATACAAAGCAAAACCTGAATATGAAAAATGTGTTGCTATTTCTACAAAAGCTTCTATTCGTGAAATGATGTTACCTGGAGCTATTGCTTTAATTACTCCATTAATCGTAGGATTTATTTTTGGCCCTGAAGTTTTAGGTGGATTGTTAGCAGGTGTTACAGTATCTGGTGTATTGATGGGAATTTTCCAATCGAATGCTGGTGGTGCTTGGGATAATGCTAAGAAATCATTCGAAAAAGGTGTTCTTATCAATGGTGAAATGTTCTACAAAAAATCAGAGCCACATAAAGCTTCTGTAACTGGTGATACAGTTGGAGACCCTTTCAAAGATACTTCTGGTCCTTCAATGAACATCTTGATTAAATTAATGTCAATCGTTTCTTTGGTTATCGCTCCTTATATCGCTGTTGAAGGTGGTATGAAAGCTGATAAATCAATGGTTAATGGTGCAAAAACAGAATGTTGCTCAGAAATGGGTGCTGGTATGGATATGGGAAAATGTGATGTAAACAAATGCATGGACATGACCCAAGAAGAATGTGCTGCTTATTGCGATAGCATGCAATGCACTCCTGAGCAAAAAGAAGTTTGTTTGAAACATGCTCAAGGTGGCGAGTGCAAAATGGAAGGTGCTCATTGCAAAAAAGATTCTGGCAAATGTGCTATGGATGAAAAGGGCGGATGCATGGAAGGTTGCGAACACAAATGTGATAGCAAAGAATCTTGCGAAAAAAGCTGTGGTGAAAAGTGTGCAGCACATCACTAATTTTAGATAATTTTTATTGAAAGGCTGCCCAAAGGCAGCCTTTCTTTTTTCAGGAATATGGAAACAAATGAATGGTTTAAGGATTGGTTTGATTCGAAGTATTATCATATACTTTATCAGAACAGAAATGATGAAGAAGCTGCAAACTTCCTAAATAAACTAGTTGAACTATTTAAACCAAGACAAGATTGTGAAATCATTGATTTGGCTTGTGGCAAAGGAAGACATTCAATTTATTTAAACTCCTTAGGTTATAAATTAACCGGTGTAGATTTGGCTGAACAGAGCATTCTGGCTGCCAAAATATTTGAAAATACACGATTACAGTTTGAAGTTCAGGATTTAAGAAATCTTCAGCTAAATCATAAATTTGATATTGCCTTAAATCTATTTACAAGTTTTGGTTATTTTGATTCAATGGAAACCAATAAAATGGTTTTAAAAAGTATTCATTCCATTTTAAATGAAAATGGAAGTTTACTTATTGATTTTCTAAACATCAAACATGTAAAAAAGATAATGAAGCCATTTGAAATTAAAATTGAATCGGGAATCGAATTTCAAATCAGCAAAAAAATAGAAGATAATAAGATTATTAAAGATATTCGCTTTACGGACCAAGGACATGATTTCCATTTTCAAGAAAACGTTCAAGCTTTATGTTTAGATGATTTCACAAAAATGCTAGAGGAATCTGGATTCAAGCCATTGAAATTTTATGGAAACTACAATTTAGATGAATACAATCCAGATGAATCAGAAAGATTAATTATTCTATCAGCCAGACAAGATGCTTGAACAAATATTACAGTTTGATAAAAACTTTTTCTTAGCCATTAACAATGGACTCTCTTCTCCATTTTTAGATTTATTGTGTCCAATACTCAGAAAACAAGAAGTATGGTATCCATTTTATGCAACTTTCATTTATTTCTTAATCAAAGAATATAAGAAAGATTCATGGAAAATACTTTTGGGAATTGGCTTGATGATTTTAGCCAGTGACCAATTTAGTGCAAACTTAGTTAAGAATACTTTTCAAAGAATAAGACCTTGTAATGAACCAAGTTTGAGTGGTATGGTTCATCATTTAATTAGTAGTTGTAACGGTTATAGTTTTATTTCAGCTCATGCTACCAATCACTTTGCCTTAGCCATTTTTATTTCATTATGTTTCAAAACAAAAAAATGGCTTTGGGTTACCACTATAATTTGGGCAACATCCATTGCATTTTCACAAGTTTATGTAGGTGTGCATTATCCAATTGATGTAATTGTTGGTGCTTTGGTAGGCATTTTATTTGGATTGGCATTTGGAAAATATACACTTAAGTTTGTAGCTATATATACAGAAAGAGGTTTTGATGGAAAGTAGTTTTATCTTATTGTTTTTAGGACCATTAACTGGTGGAACATTGGCATTATTAAGTGCGAATGTTTATGAAAAACAGCTGAAATTATTTTTATCTTTTGCAGGTGCATACTTATTGGCTGTAACCTTAACTCATTTAATCCCGGAAGTTTTTCAGGAATTTGATACGTATAAAGGATTATTTGTTTTAAGTGGATTCCTTTTTCAAGTCTTTTTAGAACGATTTTCAGAAGGTATTGAACATGGTCATTTACATGTTAACCATCACCTAAAAAACAAAGTTATTCCACTTGGTATTTTATTGAGTTTAGGTTTTCATTCATTTACAGAAGGTATTCCAATTGGCGCTTTACAAGACAATCACCAAGCCAGTTTTGCTTTGATTTTCGGAATTTTCTTACATGAAATTCCAGCCACATTTACTATGATTACCTTGTTCAAAGGAATAAAAATCCCCAACAAAGTTCTTGTTATACTAATGTTGGTTTACGCTTGTATGTCGCCCTTAGGTGCATTTAGCAGCGGATTTATTGGTCAACATGTGCCTGAATATTTGTTTGATTATTTCATGGCATTTGTAATTGGAACATTCTTACATATTTCGACTACTATTTTATTTGAAAGTAGTGAGAAACATAGTTTTCAAACAGGAAAACTTATAGCTATCATTATTGGGATATTGCTAGCCATTCTTATCGGCTGGGGTCTATAAAAAAACCCGAAGCAAAAGCTCCGGGTTCTCCATATAAAATTGAAATAAATTACTTTTTAGGCATCAATATACAATCAACTTTTACCTCGATTGCTTCGGCAATTTTTGCTACAACTAATTTCGGTATTTGAATATTATGATCGACATTCCTTACCTTAAATTCGCTGATTAATTGAATAGTACCATTCTTTATAATTACTTTACCGGAAATGGTTCTGTCTTGTTCAACACCATGGATATTTAATTTACCAGTAACAGTTACATTGTGTTCACCATCTTTGGTATAATCAATCGTTTCATTGATTTTTCCTTTGAAAGAACTTTGAGGATACTTTTCACTTTCAATATACTTTTCATTAAAGTGTTCCTGCATCAATTTGTTTTCAAATTCAAATTGAGTATTGGTCATAATTACAACTACTTCACCTTTTGTATTTAATGCCGCTAAAACACTGCTATTCATAGCTTTAATATCTTCAACCGGAGTTGCAGAAAAAAAGCTAACCTTACCTGCAGATGTAGACCATACCTGAGCCTTCAATTGAACCATCAACAAGACAAAACCTAAAACCAATAATATTTTTTTCATTTTTATTATATTTATTAATCAATTAATACAAAAACCTTACCAAGCTTTACCTTTAGGTTTATTATCAAAAGAAAAGGTTCTTGAGATATTAAAACCTAACCTGATTCCTGCATCTGTCCAGGTAGTTGTAGTTTCTGATGCCATTTGTTGTTCCAACATTCCATTTCCATTACAAAACATCAATTGGAATACATGTCCACCTGTTTCAATATCAAAACCAACTCCTAAATAATCATAGATTTTTAATCCACTTGAACTCAACTGATCCCTACCTGTTAAACGAGGATAAGTTTCAAAATTAAAACGAATACTTCTGCTAAGTTTAATACTGCCTGATACACCTAAAGCATATGTTGTATTATCATAATCTTTGGGACCAACTAAATTATAATGAATCATAGTTGGAGAAAGCTGTAAACTAAATTTATCGCCAAATTTCTTCGCAATATTTAATTGATTAAAAAAGCTCATTCTTGAAGTAAAGAAGTTATCTCTATTTGGATTTGCCCATTCTAAGGTATTGATGGCAACATTTCCATAATAACCTAAACTAAATGGCATTGCTTTTTTGCCTTTGCTTTGAGCAAGAATTTTATATTTTAAACTTCCATCATAAACTTTACCAACAGATGAGCGGGCCAATCCAATTTGTAACTTATCTGTAAGTCCGTAATCAAATGCCAATCTTATATTAGCCTGGTCGATACCAAATAAGGTATATGCACCACCATTAATTTCACCAAATCTATGGAGGATAACAAAATTTAAATGTTTAGCGGCAGTATGTTCTATACTTTGACCGGTAATTACACGTGGTGCTTTAAATGTTGCTATTACAGGAACGGCTTTGTTGGGAGCTTCAGCTTGTAACATTCCTAATAAATCATCTTGTGCCTGAGTTTGATTAAACAAACTGAATAAAACTATAAAGAATATAAATTTTTTCATCTTTAATCTTAATTATTTAGTGCACCGGCATCAAGCCATCTTTGCAATTTAGAAATTTGAGTACTGCTAAGTGGGGCTGCTGCCGGCATTGTTTTTTGAGTGATTACTCTATTTTTTAATTGCCCATTATCAACAACAACTTTTAACCCTGCATAAGTTGTATAACCAGGGTGACAGCCTGATGAGCCGCAATTTGTTGAAATCAATGGAGCAATAGTTGCAGCATAAGTTACACTGGCAGTATCAATAGCGCCATAATAATCATTTGGATAAAGCTCTTCTTCTTTGTCGTAATAACACGACTGAATACTACCCAAAACTAAAAGTCCAAAGAAAATCTTTTTTATCATTTTAAAATTCTTTAATTGATTGTTAATCTAGCTTGGGTAGAGCCATTATGACAAGAGTTACAGCTTCCGCCTGAAAAAGCTGAACTCATTTTTTTTTCATCACTCGCAGTTATTATAACCGGATAAACTCCACCTTGAAAATTGAGTATTTGGTCTGTATAAAAATTACCTAAATCATCAGTAACCAAACGTTTAACCATTGTACCTTGTTTACCGGGTTTTGTCCATAATTCTATAGTTGCAGCTTTTTGAGCAGATCCATTGGTTTTAAAAACGGTTCCTGCAACTGTCCACCAATATTCCAAAGCAGCCTCTGAACCAGATTTATTGTGGCATGAACCACAATCCTGACCGGGATTATGCGATTCATCATCACCTGACTTACTATCTGTCGAATTTTTGCTTAATTCTTCATAATGAGAACAAGCTATTGTAAACATTGAAAACAATGCAACAACTAAAATATATCTAATCTTCATATACTATTGAGGGAAACCTGTGTTTTGCCAGATTTCGAATTTTCTGATATTACAATTACTGAATTTACTTCCACTTTTGGGCATATTCGAACAACCGCTCCATTTGATTGAACATAATAATTTGCCATTCACAATTTGGTTTTGTACCTGACTCGAATTTTCTAACACGATTCCACCACCCTGACTACTTGTTTGGTGACAACCTTTGCAATAGGTATTAATAAGGGGAGCTATATGAGTTGAATATTTTACTGAACTAGTATCGCAATCGTCGATGCAAATTTTGTTAGTTGCACCTTGGTTGATCCACTTTCTAAGTAAGTTAATTGCTGCAGTATCTAATGCTGCCCTTGGAGGAGGAGGCATTCTTTTTGAACCGGTTCTTTGAATTTCCTTTAACAACTCACTGTTTAGATTATAAGGAGTTACAATTGAACGAATACCTGAGTAAGTAGTTAAATCCAATCCTTCTTCACGGGTAATTTTATCGTGGCAACCCGACATTGCACAATTGTTGATGATTAAAGGTAGAACTTGTGTATTAAAACAAACTGAATCACTTTTGGGAGGATTGTTGTTTCCTCCATTATTATTACCTGTGGTATCTGCAGGATTGCCTATATATATTTGAGTAGGCTCGTGCTTACACGAAGTATAAAAAGCGAGACTAATTGTTATTAAAAAGACAAAAACCGCTAATTTTCTCATAGTTATATCCTGAACGAATTTAAGCATTTATAATCATCTATTTATTAACTCAGGTCAATCAAATAGCAAATTGCAAAACTAAAACTCACTTGCTTTAATAAAATCCAACAATTCTTTGGAGCCTGTATTTCTCATGTCTTCCTTATGTCCGCTCCACCAGCCTTTGCCTTGATAAATGAATAAAATATGGTTACTCATATCAAAAACACTTTTAATATCATGAGAATTAATAATGGTGGTAATTTGATATTCCTGTGTGATTTCAGTTATTAACTCGTCAATTACTCTGGATGTAACAGGATCTAAACCACTATTGGGTTCATCACAAAATAAGTATTTAGGATTAAGTGCAAT
>JBIPMI010000009.1:0-22059 GCA_044369215.1 Bacteroidia bacterium
AAGCAACAATAAAAAATGGGGTCTTAAATGCGATCAAATTTTTATGATGGACTTAAAAAATCCAATTAAAGATAGTTTAGGAAAAGCACCTCTTATATCAACAGGATTGGGAAGAACAACCTGTTCTTATTATATGCCCAATAATAAACATATTCTTTTTGCATCAACACATTTAGCTGCAAAAGAATGTCCGGCAGAACCACCTCCTTCTAAAAGATATTTATGGGCGATCTATCCTGAATTTGATATTTTTATAAGTGATGAAAAAGGAAATATCACCAAACAATTAACTACTGAGCCAGGCTATGACGCAGAGGCAACTGTTAGTCCTAATGGAGATAAAATTGTTTTTACATCAACCCGTAATGGCGACCTTGATTTATACACCATGAATATTGATGGTTCTGATGTGAAACAAATAACTTTTGGTTTAGGATATGATGGAGGTGCTTTCTTCTCACCCGATGGAAGCAAATTGGTATTCAGAGCTTCAAGACCAAGCGGCGAAGAAGAAATTAAAGACTACAAAGAATTATTAGCCAAAGGATTAGTTGCTCCTACTAATATGGAAATTTACACTTGTAATATTGATGGCTCAGAACTCAAAAAAATTACTTCATTAGGAAAAGCAAATTGGGCTCCATTTTACCATCCATCAGGTAAGAAAATCATTTTTTCATCTAATCATCATTCAGTAAAAGGATACGATTTTCAGTTATATATGATTAATGAGGATGGTTCTAATCTTGAAAGAATTACCAATAACAGTTTATTCAATGCTTTTCCAATGTTTTCTCCTGATGGAAAAAAGTTGATTTTCTCTTCAAACAGAAACAATGGCGGTACCAGAGATACCAATTTGTTTATTGCTGAATGGAAAGATTAATTTGTTGAATTTAAGTTATTAATGAAGCAATTCTTTTCTAAATATTTTTCCTTCAAAGTTTTCAATTTCCAGAATATAAATTCCTTGAGCCAATCCTGATAAATCAAGACTTAAAACCTCTTCATTTCCATAAGGAGCAATACGAATTTCAGCGCCAGTTATATCAAATATTCTGAGATTTTTAATTCCTTTGTTTACATATATGTTTCTCACAAAAACCAATTCACTTGCAGGATTTGGATAAACCAGCCAAGAACTTTTTTCTAATTCATCTAAAGAACTTGCTGAACCAATAGTAAATTTCCATTGCTGTGAATTTGTAAAACCTGCAAAAGAATTTCCACTTAAATCTAAAATACAGGTAGATGAAATGAGAAGGTAAACCTGAGCTGAATTTGCAAAAGTCTGACCAAGAATTTCAATTGAACTGCCATTTACAAGAACTTTTCCATTATTGTTTGAAACATCAATTGTGGTTTTTAGGGCATTGTTTTCATAAATAGAAATTAAACCCGTTCCTAACTTAACAGATTCAGAAAAATTCAATTTTAGTATTGGCTGATTGATAACACTTGTTGCATTATTTACAGGCAAACTGGAAACCAATGTTGGTGCTACTAAATCTGGCTGAGCAAGGGATGTTTTATAATCCTGAGAATTGTTATTATCCCAGGTACCATTTCCGTTATTAAAAGCAGCCGAGAAATTGATTTTAGCTGATGAAGGAACTGTAACTGTAGCTTGCCATGAACTACCTTGTTTGGTCATATTGATGTTATTGATTCCTCCAACAGTCCAATTATCGAAACTATAATGCATAATCACCTGAGAATTATTTGCCAAAGTTCCACTATAGGTTACTGTTAAAGCTTGACCGGGTAAAGGATTCAATGGAGAATAAGTTACACCTCCACCGGGGTTTCCTCCATTACCATTGCTGTTGGACTGAAAAAATCCTTCACCTAAAGCACCAATAATTCCGGGACCATTGAGCACATAAACACCTGCACTTGATGAGCTAACAGTAAAACTCAAACTACCATTAGAAACGGTAATTGAATTACCTGTAACCGCATCTTTATAAACGCCATTGGTTAAACCACTAAAATTAAAAGTTGTAGAACCATCTTTTGCCAATCCCACAGCACATTCACTGTTGCCAAACTTGCGAACAAATCCAACTGCATTTCCTGAATTTGTTCCATCCCATCTCCATGTACCTTTTTGCAAAGCAGGAATGGCTTTCCTCATCGCGTTTAATTTTCTGATGTGTTTATATATTACATGGTTTGGTGCATTGGCAAACTGTGAACCAAAATAGGCTCTGCCGGTTAAATCAATGGAATTATTGATATCATTTGCACTATGAATATCTGCATAAGCACCTTTCATAAACTGCACTTCAGTTCCATAATAAACACAAGGCAATCCACGCCAAGTAAACATAAAATTCAAAGCAGCTGCAAGGTTTTCTGCGCTTCCATCATATCGTCTGTTCCAATCGTTATTCGGACCAAAATCATGGTTATCAAGAAACATTACATTAGAACCCGGATCTGAATACAAGTTATCGTATCTATCTGCAGCTTTTACTCCCGAAAAACCTTCCCCTTTTCCAAACAAATGGAAAGTTCCCATGGCAAAAAAATCGAGAACTGCTATTCCGGAATTGGCAGATGAACCGGTATTGCCGCGCCATGTGTACCAATGAGGATTAATTTGTTCGATTTGATGTAATTCATGTCGTTTTTGTGCCACTTCACCAAACACCATTAAATTGGGATTGATTTGTTTGAATCTATCAACAAAATACAAAACATCCCTTTTAGGCATGTGTTTTACTGCATCCAAACGCATACCATCAATTCCCATATCAACAAAAGTTTTGTAGGCATTAAACAGGTAATTTCTTACACTATCACCAGCAGTTAACAAATCAGGAGTATCGCCTGCCAAAGCCCTGTAGTATAAATTAGTTGTATCATCAAAACCCTGAGCAAAACCATTACCTGATTTATTATACCAAAGTGCATCGGTTGTATTTATATAACTTTCCATGGAAGGCCAGTTATGTGCAGCTAAATTTGAATTATAAGGAGCCGGCATTTTAGCAAGATTGGCCCGACTCCAGATTTTGCCATCATCAGGATTTGGAGTTAAACCATCATAGGTCCAATTGGGATTATCGGGAAGTGTTTGCCCATTTGATTTTTTGCCCCAAGGCTGATTTGGATCCGTATTGTATTTTATTTCTGCTTTTCCTTTGATACCAAATCTACCAGCATGGTTAAGAACCACATCAAGAAAAATTTTCAAACCTTTTGAATGAGCAGAATCAATTAAGTTTTTAAAAGTATAACCCGGAGATTCAAGTCTAGGATCAACCTTAGTAAAATCCCATGCATGGTAACCATGGTAATCCAAAGGACTTCTATTTTGAACGATTGGAGTTATCCAAATCGCAGTAAAACCCATGTCTTTTATATAATCCAATTTTTGAACCAAACCTTTAAAATCGCCTCTCCAGGTTACATCATTTGGGTCGGTAACATTATTTCCTGAGTTTGGATAATAAGAACACCATTCTGTAGGCCTGTTATTATTTGGATCACCATCAAAAAAACGGGTGGTCATTAAAAAATAAATACTTTCTTCTTTGATGTTTTGCGACCTGGCAGCAAAAACAGCAAAAACCAAAATATAAATCAATAAAAATCGAACAAAAAACTTCATGAATACAATTTATGAAGTTTGAATAAAAATCACAAATTAAAATTAAAATCTGACAATCAAAACCCTTTCAGTTTGTGCTTGTTGGGATAGTATGAGAAAATATTTAATAGCCGTGATTCTGGTAACTTTGTTTGCTTGCCAATCAAAAGTAAATCCACCATTGCCTGTAGTTGAGAAGCTTGATATCAAAAAATACCTTGGAACCTGGTTTGAAATTGCCAGAAAACCAAATTATTTCGAACAAGGTTTATCATGTATTACAGCAACTTATTCATTAAAGGAGAGTGGGAAAATTGATGTATTAAACAAAGGTCATAATGGTTCAAAATTTAAAATTGCTTCCGGAACAGCTAAAATTCCTGATACGAATGAACCTGCCAAATTAAAAGTTAGTTTCTTTGGTCCTTTTTATGCTGATTATCAAGTAATCGACCTAGATAGCAATTACCAATATGCGCTTATTGGCGAACCTAGCAGGGAATATTTATGGATTTTAAGCCGAAAACCTTTGTTGGAGCAATCGGTTATTGATGCTCTAATAAATAAAGCCCAATCACTTGGATATGATACCAAAGACCTGATTTTCCCTGATAATTCCTGTAAATTTTAATCAAGAAAAATTGAAAATAAATTTTGGTGTTAAGTTCACTTGAAACTTATAAATCAATTCAACAGATTAAACCAATAGTTTAGAAAAGAAAACGCTAAAATTAAATTATTTTCGAAACCCACTTTTAAAAAGTGAAAACAAATCATGGCCGTAAAAGCAAAAACTGAGATTCCTGTTGAACCTGAAGAATTTATTGAAGTATTAGGTGCCAGGGAGCATAATTTAAAAAACATCGATGTCAAAATTCCAAGAAACAAACTGGTTACTATTACTGGCTTGAGTGGAAGTGGAAAATCATCGTTGGCATTTGATACCATTTTTGCTGAAGGTCAGAGAAGGTATATGGAAAGCTTTTCAGCCTACGCCCGTCAGTTTATTGGCAATATGGAAAGGCCTGATGTAGATAAAATCAATGGTTTGTCGCCAGTAATTTCCATTGAACAAAAAACAGTCAATAAAAACCCCCGTTCAACTGTTGGCACCATCACCGAAATCTACGATTTCATGCGTTTATTGTTTGCCAGAGTAGCAGATGCGTATAGTCATGTGAGCGGAGAAAAAATGATTAAAATGACTGAGGAGCAAATTATTGCCTCAATTATTCAGCAATTTGAACAGCAAAAAATAGCCATTCTTGCTCCCTTAATAAAAGGTAGAAAAGGACATTACAGAGAGCTGTTTGAACAAATCAGAAAACAAGGATTTACAAAAGTTAGAATCGATGGAGCAATAGTTGATATCACTCCGAAAATGCAGGTTGACAGATACAAAATTCATGACATTGAAGTACTAATCGACCGCATTGAACCTAAAAAAGATGCAAGATTCAGAATTCAGGAAAGTGTAAAAAGCGCTTTAAAAACAGGGAAAGGCACTTTGGTTTTGGTAAACCTTGATTCAAATAAAGCCTTTCATTTTTCGAAATTTTTAATGGATCCTGTTTCAGGAATCAGTTATGATGAACCTCAACCCAATACTTTCTCCTTTAATTCTCCTTATGGGGCATGTAAAACCTGTGATGGTTTAGGTGTAAAAAGTATCATTGATGAAAATGCAATCATCCCAGATAAAAAATTATCAATCAACAAAGGAGCAATTACACCTTTAGGAGAAGCGAGAGATAACTGGACTTTTTTACAACTAAGAGAATTAGGCAAAAAACACAAATTCAGCTTTGCAGATCCTATTGAAAAAATATCAAGAGAAGCGCTGGACATTATCTTTTACGGCTCAGAAGAACCATTGGTAATTCCTTACCAATATAGCTCCGGATATACTCAAAATTATACTGCAAACTGGGAAGGTTTAGTTCCCTTTATTACCCGACATTACCATGAAAAAAGTGCTGATTCTGTTTTTAAGTGGGCCGAAGAATTCATGCAAATTCAGGATTGTCCTGAATGTCATGGCGCGCGGTTAAAACAAGAAGCACTTCATTATAAAATTGGAGGTTTGAACATCTCTCAGATTGCTTCAATGGAACTAAAAGCTTTGGCTGAATGGTTTGATCATATTGAAGATTATTTAGATGAGCGCCAAAAAATTATTGCAGCAGAAATCCTGAAAGAAATTAGAGGAAGAATTGGCTTTTTATTGGGTGTTGGAATTGATTACCTGAGTTTACATTCTCCATCTAAAACTTTAAGTGGTGGTGAAGCACAAAGGATAAGACTTGCGACCCAAATTGGTTCTCAACTTACAGGTGTTCTGTACATTCTTGATGAACCAAGTATTGGATTACACCAAAGAGATAATATGCGTTTAATTGACTCTCTAAAGCAATTAAGAGATGTTGGAAACAGTGTTATTGTAGTTGAGCACGATAAGGATATGATGGCAGAAAGTGATTATATTCTTGACATGGGTCATGGGGCTGGTGTTCACGGCGGACATATTGCTGCTGCAGGTAATCTTGCAGAAATCATGAAACAGGATTCAATGACTGCAGATTATTTAAATGGAAAAAGAAAAATTGAAATTCCGGCAGAAAGAAGAAAAGGAAACGGAAAGAAATTAGTCATAAAAGGAGCTTCAGGAAATAACCTAAAAAATGTAACCGCTGAATTTCCACTTGGAACTTTTATCTGTGTCAGTGGTGTGAGTGGAAGCGGAAAATCAAGTTTAATCAATGAAACCCTCTACCCTATTTTACGCCAGCATTTTTACAACTCACATCAAAAACCACTGCCATACAAAGATTTAATAGGATTGGATTTAATTGACAAAGTAATTGATATCGATCAAAGTCCGATTGGAAGAACGCCAAGAAGTAATCCTGCTACTTATGTGGAGGTTTTTGCTGATATCAGAAACTTATTTTCGAGTTTACCTGAAGCCAAAATCAGGGGATATAAACCCGGTCGCTTTTCGTTTAATGTAAAAGGTGGAAGATGTGAAACTTGCCAGGGTGGAGGCATGAGAAGCATTGAAATGAATTTTCTACCTGATGTTTATGTTAAATGTGAAACCTGTAATGGCAAAAGATACAATAGAGAAACTTTAGAGGTAAGGTATAAGGGCAAAAGTATCAACGATGTATTGGATATGTCGATTGAAGAAGCTGTAAAATTCTTCGAAAATACACCTCAGATTCTTAGAAAAATATCGGCATTAAATGATGTTGGTTTAGGATATATCACCCTTGGACAACCATCTACAACTTTAAGTGGTGGTGAAGCACAAAGGGTAAAATTGGCAACCGAACTCAGTAAAAGAGATACTGGAAATACTTTTTATATACTTGATGAACCAACTACTGGATTGCACTTTGAAGACGTAAGAGTATTGCTTGATGTACTTCAAAAATTAGTGGAAAAAGGAAATACTGTTTTGGTAATCGAACACAATTTAGATGTAATTAAGGTAGCAGATTATATTATTGATATGGGACCGGAAGGTGGAAAATACGGAGGAGAAATTCTTTGTACCGGAACTCCCGAAGAAGTAGCAATTGTAGAAAAAAGTCATACTGGAAAATTTCTAATCAAAGAATTAGAATCCGCTTAAACATAAGATAAGCCTTAGTTTATAAGAATTATAAACAGCGACTTGGAAAACTATTTTTTAAGTCTCGGTTCGATTTAGCTATCTTTATTTTTTTGTATTATGCTGCAAAAGGTAAAAATTCTATTTCTGCTCATCTTTCTATGCCTTGTTTCCGGCGATTTATATGCCAGGAGGTATACAATTGAGCAGTACATAGATTCGTTTGCACCAGTAGCCATGAACTTAAAAAAGCAAACAGGCATTCCGGCATCCGTAATTCTTGGAGTAGCTATTGTAGAATCAGGTTTTGGGAATAGTAAAAATTGTGTTCTTTTGAAAAACCATTTTGGTATAATTGGAAGAAACCAATTAAGAGCAAATGGAATACCTTATCGTTCTCATTACAAACAATATGAATCAGATTCTGCATCATATAGAGACTTTTGTCGCGTTGTTAGTTCAAAACAATATTATGCGAAACTCAAAAATCGAAGGCCAGATGCTTTGTGGCTTAAACATATCAGCAAAACATATGCTATTGCAAGAAAAAAATGGGTAACAAGAATTTTGTTAGTTATTAAAAAATACCGATTAGACAGATACAATTTCTAAATCAACATGTCTGCGTTGCCTAATTCCCGTCCGTTTAAAATCATTCTTTATACGGTTTTAATTTTAAGCTTTTTATCCATCATCAATCCTAAGTTTTTTTCTGAAGAATTTGGATTAAAACGCTTTGATTTATATTCAGAACTGAAAGAAACATCACCTTTAAAAAGAGACCACTTAGTTATTGAAACTAATTCTGATTCTACTCAAACACATCAACAAAATAAAAAAGTTATTGGCCCTGAAAACGGAAATATTATTTCAGAAGTAAATACCGAAAAACAATATAGCATTCAACAATTTGCCCGTAACCTAAAGGATTTAAAAAGAAAAAAAAGAAAAAAAATCAGGATTGGCTATTTTGGTGATTCTATGATTGAAGGCGATTTGATTACCTGCAATGTTAGAGATGCATTACAAGACTATTTTGGAGGCAATGGCGTAGGTTTTGTTCCAATCAATTCAGTAGTTGCAGGATTCCGTCAAACAATCAAACATGAGTTTTCTAAAGACTGGAAAGAAATTAGTTTTCTTGATAAAAAAAGTAAAGTAGCTTTACCTTTTTCAGGCCATAATTTTTATGCAAATCCCGAATCATGGGTAAAGTATCAAGCTGTAAAATCAAAACATTTAAACAGCTTTGAAAACATTCATCTTTTGTTCGGAAAACCTCAAGAAAAGGATGCCATTTTTCAAAATGAAATTCGATTTTTATTGGAAGGAAATTCCGATTTTAATCAGATTCAAATCAACCAAAAAGAAAAAAGCAAAGAAATTAAACTGAATTTCAATGTAGATGGTAAAACCCCTATTTACGGATGCACTTTTGAAAGTGATTCCGGATTGATACTAGATAACTATTCTTTCAGAGGAATTTCAGGTTTGGAACTCAATAAAATGAGTGTTGATTTTATTCAATCGATGCAGGAAAAAAGGAGCCTTGATTTACTCATTCTACATTATGGACCAAATCTTTTGTACAAGCCAGAAAATACTGATTTTAGCTGGTACAAAAAGAACATGAGTAAAACACTTCAATACCTTAGAAAGCAGTTTCCAAATACTTGTATTTTGCTGATAGGAAGTGCTGATAAAGCTTATAGAAAAAATGGCATATATGTTACTGCACCAGGAGTAGCAGCATTAATTAAAGTTCAGAAAGAGCTGGCTATTGAAAATGATTGTGCCTTTTTAAATCTGTATGAAACCATGGGTGGTGAAGGAACAATAACTCGCTGGGCAGAGAAAAAACCAATTTTAGCTTATAAAGATTATACCCATTTTAACAATAGCGGTGCAGCAAAAGTTGGCCGACTTATTACCCAATCTATCATGAAATCGTTTTATGCCCAATTCAAATAAATTCAAACTGCTTTTCTTATTGCTGATTCATGCATTCATTGGGTATTCTCAATCCGAATTTCCATTCATTAAACATGAAAAAAATTCTATCCAAAATTCTGCAAATCTGATTGATTTTTTAAAGAAAATTCAGGTTGATAGTTTAAATACTCACTCGGTAATTCATATTGGAGATTCACATATTCAGGCTGATTTATTTACCGGGAAACTGAGAAAATTATTCCAGAATGAATATGGAAATGCTGGTAGAGGATTGGTTTTCCCCTATGCATTTGCCAAAACAAACGGACATTCAGATGCCAAATTTCCTGCGAACAATTGTATCTGGTCTAACCTCAAAATTGTAAAAGCAAAAGACTTCGATAATATTGGAATTCCAGCCATACAACTCAATTTACTGAGTAAAACCAATTGTGGTTTTCAATTAAAGTTTAAAGATGATTCAAGTGCTATTAATAAAGGATTTTCCGAATTGGAACTTATTTTTAAAGGTGAAGCAAAAATCAGGATTCAGGATACTTATGGAATTAGCTTAAAAGAACTACAAGATACGCTTATAAACGGATTGAATCACCGTACATTTTTCTCTGATTTTCCTGTTGAAATAGTAGATTTTCGAATTGATAAAACAAGCGCTGAATTTGAATTAAAAGGAATGTTATTGAAGAAGAAAAATCCCGGTATATTTTATCATTCAATAGGCGTAAACGGAGCTGAATTTAGTGACTATATTCCACAAGAAAATTTCTTTAATGAACTATCAATATTAAACCCGGAATTGATTGTACTTTCATTAGGAACCAACGAAAGTGTTTCGAATATTGATAGTATTACTTTCCACAATTACCTCACTAGTTTTTACAATTATTTATTACCACTTAAAGCAACATTATTATTTACTACACCTGCAGATAATGACAGGAGAAAAAGAGTAGGAAAAAAAAGAAAAAAACGTACCATTTTTGTCACAAATCCGAAAGCTGAATGGCTGGGTCAACAAATCATGCACTTTTGCAAAGAAAAGAATATTGCTTGCTGGAACATGCATGAAGTGATGGGAGGAGAAAACAGTATGAAACTTTGGGTGACCAATGAACTTGCAGCACGTGACCATTTACATTTTAGCAAAAAGGGATATGTATTACAAGCAGAACTATTGTTTCAGGCCATTAAAAAACTTCAGCCATAATGGAAACATTTAAGTTCAGTAAAATATTCGAACACTTATTGTACAATCCGGAAGATCCGCTTTTGTTTAACAGCGCATTCTTCTTGTTTTTTCTGCTTGCCTTTTTGTTTCTCTTTTTGAAGTTTCATCAGGATAAACAAAAAAGGGTTTTGCTCTTTACAGCATTTTCACTTTATTTTTTCTATAAAGCATGCGGATACTATGTAGCATTGGTGCTCATTTCAGCGGTTGTTGACTTTAATATATCACGTTGGATTTACGAACAAAAAGATGCCTTTAAAAAGAAACTCTTATTGGTATTCAGTATTGTTATTAACCTGGCCTTGTTATTCTATTTTAAATATACAGATTTTTTTATTGGGATCCTGAATGATTATCAACTTGGAGAATTTGAGCCACTCAACCTGATTTTACCCATTGGGATTTCGTTTTATACTTTTGAAAATATCTCTTATACCGTTGATGTTTACCGTGGCCATTTTAAACCCATCAATAGCTTTATGGATTACGTTTTCTTTTTGAGTTTTTTTCCGAAACTCATTATGGGACCTATTGTCCGTGCTGCGGATTTTATTCCTCAAATCAGCAAGGAATACAAACTCACGAATGAAGCATTGGGCAAAGGATTTTATCTCATTATTGCTGGTTTATTCAAAAAAGTTGTGATATCAGATTATATCTATGTCAACTTTGTACAGTACATTTTCGATGATCCTTCCAAACATATAGGCTTAGAATGTTGGCTTGCAGTTTATGGATATGCATTGGTAATTTATTGTGATTTTTCAGGTTATTCAGACATGGCAATCGGTATTGGAAAATGGATGGGATTTGATATCAATATCAACTTTTTATCGCCTTACCAAAGTGCCAGTATTACTGAGTTTTGGAGACGCTGGCATATCTCTCTTTCATCGTGGTTGAGAGATTATTTGTATATTCCTTTAGGTGGAAACAAACATGGTAAAATCAGGCAGAACATCAACCTCGCCATAACAATGTTAATTGGTGGATTCTGGCATGGAGCCAACTGGACATTCATCTTCTGGGGAGCCCTGCATGGATTTGCCTTAGGTTTCGATAAAATCAGGATGTATGTAACAGAACAAATTTTAGGAGAGAGAATAGAAAATCCGACAACTAAAAAAATGATGCATGTGCTTGGAGTGCTATTTACCTTTCATTTTGTATGTTTCACCTGGATATTCTTCAAAGCTTCAAGTTTTTCTGACGCACTGGTTATATTGGATCAGATATGGAACAATTTTCAAGGGGCAGCCTGGCCTGATCTGTATGCAACCTATAAAAGTGTTTTACTTGTTATGCTAATGGGCTTTGGTTTACATTTCATCAGCCTTAAAAAAGAAGAAGAATTTAGTCAAAGGTTTATTGGCCTTCCTAATTTTACTTATGCTATGATATTGGTTGTTTTTATTCTCCTACTAGCACAAGTAAAAACAGCAGAACAGGTTATGCCGATTTATTTGCAGTTTTAACCGAATTGTTTATCATAGATTTTAAATTTAGCTTAACTTTAAACCATCATTTAATTTTTCTTTATTAAGTATCTAAAAGACAAAATCATGAAAAAAATAAAAATAATATTGCTCATTATTTTAGTAGGATTATTCACCATTCCTAATTTCTTTGATGAGCTTTCGAACAACGGTAGCGTTTATGGAGCCAACGATTTTACCAATGTTGTGAATACACCTGTCGAAATTAAAACGATGATGGAAACTGCCTGTTTCGATTGTCATTCAAACAAAACAAATTATATGTGGTACAGTGGCATTGCGCCGGTAAGTTTATTATTAAACAACCACATTAATGAAGGAAAAAAGGAATTGAATTTTTCTGAATTTAAAACCTACAAACCTAAACGTCAGAAACATAAACTCGAAGAAATTGCGGAACAGGTTGAAGCCCATGAAATGCCTATGACACCATATACTTGGACACATTCTACTGCAAAATTAACAGAAGAACAAAGAACCCAATTAATCAACTGGGCTAAAGCTGCCATGGATGAAATAAACCTGGTAGATACATTGGTTAAAGAAGAAGCTCATGCTGAAAATGAGCATGCACATTAATTAGGAACTAATCTAAATCAAATCACCGAAATGGGTTCTGTCATTGCGTTTTAACAGACTGAACCCATTTTCGTTTTTCTCCAACAAATAAAGTCCAAGATTGCTGTGTTCAAACTCCTCCATTTTACTTAAAGGTTCATTGAGGAGAGTGCATAAAAAACTCTTCATTGCTCGTCCATGCATGCAAATTAAGATGCATTTTTCATAGGTATTAGACATGATTTTTTCGATAGCAGGTATCTGACGGTTTTGCATTTCGAATGCACTTTCACCATTTACTATTTTAGCATTGTAATTTCCAGCCTTCCAACTATTCACAACTTCCCAATAAAAAGCCCTTTCTTGTGCATTTTGTTGTTTCCCTTCAAAAACACCCCAACTAATCTCATTTAATTCAGGCAATTTAGTGTACGACTGACCACGTTCAATAAAAGGCAACACACTTTGTTGGGTTCTAATCAAAGCAGAAGTATAAATATGATCGAATTTAATATCCTTATAAAATTCGAAAAACCTTGAGGCCTGAAGTATACCTAAATCATTCAATTCCTTGTCGACACCACTCCCCTGAACAATTCCCATTTTGTTAAAATCAGTCTCACCGTGTCTGATTAAATAAATAATTTTAGAATCTGACATATATATACAAATTTGAACTAAATAGATTATTTTAGAAAACTTAATTTAAGTCCTATGAAAAATAAGCAATTATTATTTACCACAAACAACGGTTGGAAAGAAGTTTCATCAAAAGGTGAAATTCACAATCCAGGATTAGTAATCATATTTGGTTCAACTGCTTTAATTAAAGAAGGGAAAGCAGTAAATGAACTAAAGGAAAAATATCCAAACGCAATTTTTATTGGAGGAAGTTCATCGGGAGAAATTACTGGAACCAATGTTTATGACAATACAGTAGTAGCTACAGTAATTGAATGCGAGAAAAGTAAGATTAAGTATGCAAGCGAAAAAGTTGATAAACCTGAAGATAGTTTTGAGGTTGGTAAAAAAATCATCCATCAATTAAATGAAGATGGCCTAAAACATGTTTTTATTATGAGTGAAGGTCTAAATATCAATGGTTCGGAATTGGTTAGAGGTTTAAGAGATGCATTGCATGAAGGAGTTGGTGTTACTGGAGGTTTAGCCGGTGATGGCGCTGATTTCAAAGAAACATTTGTCTTAAACAAAGATGGCCAGCCTGAAAGTCAGTTGGTATCTGCATTGGGATTCTATGGAAACTCAATTGAATTTGGTTATGCATCGCTTGGAGGATGGGATAGTTTTGGGATAGAAAGAATGGTTACCAAATCGAAAAACAACGTACTTTTTGAATTAGATGGTAAACCGGCATTAGATTTATACAAATCATTTTTGGGAGATCATGCTGCTGAATTACCTTCCTCCGGTTTATTGTTTCCATTAAACATGCGAATTGGGAAAGATAGTATTCCTATAGTTAGAACAATACTTGCTGTTAATGAAGAAGAACATTCTTTAACATTTGCCGGAGATATACCTGAAGGAGCTTATGTAAGGCTCATGAAAGCCAATTTTGACCGATTGATTGAAGGTGCAGTAGGAGCAGCAAAAAGCACTGCTGTAAACTCTCCTGAAATTGCCATTTTGATAAGCTGTGTTGGTCGTAAACTAGTATTAAAACAAATGATAGAAGAAGAAGTTGAAGGTGTTGCTGATATTATAGGTGATGGAACTACTTATTGTGGCTTCTATTCATATGGCGAAATATCTCCATTTTCTTTAGGAGCTTCTTGTGAATTACATAATCAGACAATGACAATTACTACCATGAAGGAAGTTTAAAAATGGCAAAAAGATTCTCAATTTTTCTGTTTTTTATTTCAATTCTATTCTATGAAAATGCATCCGCAATTTCTATTGAAACGCTTGAACAACAATGGAAATGGGCAAATTTTGATGAAAAAAACGGATTAATCAGGAGTGCTTTTAACAGTGTTTACCAAGCCAAAAATGGTGTTATCTGGACAGTAAGTGACAATGGAATATTTTATTACGATCATTTTAAATGGAATCGGGTTAAAGCATTTAATGCAACGGATAGATTTAGTAATCCCGGAATAATAGATGAAGATAGTAAAGGAAATCTTTATACCTGCTTTTATGATACATTGTTTATTATATCCGAGCAAAATGTCAGGAAAATACTCTTTTCAATCAATCAGGAAAACATTTTAATTGAACAAGCATTTTTCAAATCAGATTCTGTATATATTAAATATAGAATAAAAAATGAAAATTTCTTTAGATTAGGATTAGTTGTTAATGGCAAGATAATCAGTTTTTGGTCGGGAGAAAAATATCCTATTACTCCTTATACTACCTTATTCAAAACGAAGGCTGGAAATATTTACTTTTCTATTAACGAGAAAATATTCAAAATTCAAAACAATCAAGTCAAGTACTTATGCTCCGTTTCTTCCGAAAAATGTAAGATTTCTCAAATCTCAGAAAATAAAAAAGGAGACGGATTTGTTGCATATGCAAGTATTCCATCCGATTTTAAAATTCATAGATTTAATTTTAACCTATCGAATACAACTAAAAAAGTCCTTCTTCAAAGCACAAATTTTCCTCGCTCACTTGATATTTTTAATGATGGAAATATTTTAATTCTAAACAGACAAGGCAATACTTCTATTTTAGATAAAAATAACCAGTTTCACGAATGGTTAAAGCCTTCAAATGTTGGAAGCAGGAACTTTGTATTTATTGATGAAAACGAAAGCATTTGGATGGGTTCATTTGGGAAATTACATTGGTTCCAGACAAACAGTAAATATTGGTCGTTCAGGAAGTTTAAGTATAAAGGAAATAATAATGATTGCAAGAGTTTATTTATGGATAAAGATTCCAATATATGGACTTCATTAATGGCAGGCTTGGTTAAGATAGATAAATACGGAAATGAAACCTTTATAGAATCTGCAAATGGGCAAAAAATCAGAGAAATAACTACAATAAATCAAGATGAAAACGGAAAAATCTGGATAGGTTCAGGAGCAGTTAAAAATATGACTTTTTCATTTGATGGTAAAACATGGACTCATCACAATTCTAATAATGGACTTACGAATCAATGTATTCATAAAATTGAAAAAGGAATTGATGGAAAATTATACTTTTTAGTTTTCATCAATAAAGGATTTTTAAATGGAGATGGCGAAGGAATTTATATACTTGATAGGGGTAAGTTTTTAAAACCCAATTGGGTAAAAAAACTTAAACAAAAAAGATTCTACTCCTTTTTACAGCAAAAAGATTCATCAATTTGGCTTGTAGGTTTAGGTTATATTGTAAAGATTAAAAACGATAGTATTTATGAATTTCAGGTAAAAAATGGACTTCCAAACAATAATATTTATGATTTAACGGAAGATACAACAGGTAAAATCTGGTTTTTTGCAATACCTAAAGGACTTCACTATATTGAAAACAAAAAGGTTAATTACATAGATAATCAACAAGACCAGGATAGTAAAAGAAGTGTTGCCGAAATACTAATTGATAATAAAGGCATTATATGGTACACAGGTAGTGAAGGTGTTTATGCCTATTCCAATTATTCCCATTTCCATATCGACCAAAAAGTAGGTCTTCAATCACAAACTGCCTGGCCAATTATTCAGTTAAAGAATAAACTGTATATAGGAACAAATGGAGAAGGGATAAATACTCTTGATTTATCAATATTAGATATTCCGGCACCCGAAGTAATTTTAAGTCCAATTCAGGTTGAAGGTAAAGAAGCCGGTTTTGTATGGAAAGCATTTACCTATGACCAATCATATCCTGATGATTATAGTTTATCATATTCAGTAAATGGCGGTCCTTGGAGCGTTTGGTCAACTGAACAACAGGTTATCGTTCAGGGTTTAAAATTTGGGGAAAACAAACTTGAATACCGAGTAAAAGGTATTTTTCCAAATAATAATATGACTGTATATGAAAGTTCAATTAAGGTGCCATATCCATATTATGCTCAGATAAACTTCATACTACCCATTCTATTATTGTTGTTTGCATTGTTGTTTTTATCAATAAAATATTTAATCAATAATAAAAAAAATATAAGTGGCTTAATTAACAAGGAAAAACGAATGGAATCTTATATCCGTTCTATGCCATTTAATTCTGCGATTTTAAATGAACAAGGCATTTGTTTGGAGTCGTTTTTTCCATATCATTCAAGAGGACAAGAATTTTCAATTCAAGTAAATCAATCTTTACCCCAAATGTTTAATCCTCAAAAATCGCTTGAAATAAAACAAGCAATTGAAAGGTGTATTCATTTGCAGTTTTATGAAACAAAGGAATTTACATTTCAAAACAAAAATGGGGAAACAAAACACTATGAAATCAGAATTTCGCCATTTGAAGAATCGAGTGAAAAAACCAATAAAACCTTAGTTGTTTTTATAGATGTTACCGAGTCTAAATTAAATCAGGAAGAGCTGCTAAAGGCAAAACAAATTGCAGAAAAAGCGAATCAAACAAAAATGCAATTTCTCTCAAATATGAGTCATGAAATCAGAACTCCAATGAATGCAATTATTGGAATTACTGATATGATGTTCGACGATATTGAAGAACCTGTTCAAAAAGAAAATCTCTCACTTATTAAACGTTCCGCAGATAATCTTTTGGTTATTATCAATGATATTCTTGATATTTCTAAAATTGAATCAGGTAAAGTAGAAATAGAATATATCGATTTTAATTTAATTGAATTAATTGAACAATTAATAGGAACTTTTAAATTTAAAGCCGCCAAAAAAGGAATCAAGTTTCATCATTCATTTCAAAGAAATACTCCTGAATATTTACATGGTGACCCTGTTCGATTGAATCAAATCCTTGTAAACCTTATAGGTAATGCCATTAAATTCACTGAAAAGGGTGAAGTAAAACTCGAAATACTGATAATAGAAATAGTAAAAAATCAGGTTCGACTAAAATTTAAAGTAATTGATACTGGCATTGGCATTGCAGCTGAAAGTCAAAGTAAAATTTTTGAAAGTTTTGCTCAGGAAGGACGCACAATAACAAGGAGATTTGGGGGCACAGGACTTGGTTTAAGTATATCGAAACACCTGGCAGAACTACTAAACGGAACCATTGAATTAGAAAGTGAGCAGGGAAAAGGAAGTATATTTACAGTAATTCTTCCATTTAAACTTGCGTTAAAACTAAATAAATTAGAATATATTAGTCAAGAAAATAGAAACTTACAAAATATTAAGATACTTCTTGTTGAAGATAATAACATGAATCAAATAGTTGCCAATCAGTTACTTAAAAAATGGAATGCACAAGTAAAATGTGTTTTCAATGGAATTGAGGCATTAGAAATACTTCAAAAAGAAGAATTCGACCTTATATTAATGGATTTACAAATGCCGGAGATGGATGGATATGAAGCCACTAAAAACATAAGAAAACAGAAAAAATGGAATAAAATTCCCATCATTGCACTTACGGCAGATGCTTTCCCGGAAATAAAGAAACAAGCACTTGAAACAGGAATGGATGAATTTATTAGTAAACCATTTAACCAGGATGAATTGTATTTTAAAATTTCAAAGCTAGTTTTCAATCATTAATTAAGAATCTATGCACAGGTTACTTAAACGACAATTAAAAAAGATATTCGGGGAGAAAGAACTTAGTTCTCTTGAAATTAACCAATTAGTTGATTTGGTTGACGAAAGCTATAACCACTTTCAGGAAGATTATCAAAAACTGGAGAGAATTCTTGAACTAAGTTCAAAAGAATCTTTTAAAGAACTAACTAATTTTAAAGGTGCTATCGATGAAGCTGCAATTGTTACCATTACCGATGTAAAGGGTGAAATACTTTTTGCAAATGAGAATTTTGTAAAAATATCTGGCTTTTCGTTAAGTGAACTTATCGGCTCTAATCATAATATTATTAACTCAGGCTATCATCCTAAATCTTTCTGGAAAGAAATGTGGCAAACCATTGCCAAGGGTGAAACTTTTAAAGCAGAAATTTGTAATAGAAGGAAAAATGGAGAATTTTATTGGGTAAATTCTACCATCATTCCTTTTATGCTCGAAAATGGAAAACCATACCAATTCATTGGCATAAGATTTGATATTACTGCAAGAAAAAAGATTGAAGAAGAAATTAAAACGCTTGCACTTGTTGCTCAAAAAACGCAAAATGCAGTAATTATTTCTGATGCAGAAGGTCGAGCAATCTGGGCCAATGAAGCATTTACAGACATTACAGAATTTACTGTTGAAGAGGTAGTCGGTCAAATTCCCGGACAACTACTACAAGGCCCAAAAACAGATTTAGAAACTAAGGCTCTTATTTCTAAAGCCCTTAAACATAAAGTTCCTTGTAATACCGAAATTCTTAACTATACAAAATCAAAAAAAACATATTGGATTTCTATTAATATCACTCCGCTTTTTGAAGACAATAAACACATTGGTTTTATAGCAATTGAAGCTGATATTACCGAACGAAAAATTGCGGAGCAACAGCTTATTGAAAACGAAAGAATTCTTCAAGCCTTAAATAAAGCATCAAGTGAATTATTAGTTAATCCAAACTTCCAAGAGGCGATTGGAAACTCAATTTCAACTATTGGAAAAGCTTTACAGGTCGACGAAATTCAGATTTATGAAAATAAAGATGGGATAAGTCCTGTTTTAAATGAACGCTTTTTTTGGGAAAGATTCAAAGGGAATTTTATTCCAAACAGAATTGAAAAACAGAAACTAAATTATGAATCAAGTGGTTTTCAAAACTGGATAGAAATCCTTTCAAACGGGAAAATTGTTAGAGACACCTATCAAGAAAATGTTTTAACAGGAAATACCTCCTCTCAACTACTTTCACTGATTATATCTCCAATTCATATTCAAGGTAATTTCTGGGGGTTTATTGCCTTTAATTATGATAAGCCAGACAAACACTGGAGCAAATCTGAAGAACAATTTCTATTGAACTTTTCTAATACTTTAGGAGCTACAATAGAAAGAAATACTTCAGAAAATAAATTAAAAGAAAATGAAGAGAAATTCAGATTACTTATTGAATCTGCTACAGATATTTTCTACTATACCGATGCTTTAGGTAAATTTACTTATGTTAACGAAATTGCATCAAAAATAACAGGTTATTCAAATGAAGAATTACTTTCAATGAAATACCTTGATTTTGTTGAGCCTTCGCATAGAACAGAAGTGAAGACCTTTTACTCTATTCAAACTTTCAAAGGCCAAAGAGTTACTTACAATGAATTCCCAATTAGAACAAAATCAGGTAAAATAGCCTGGATCGGACAAAATGTTCAACTAATCATTCATGGTGGAAAGGTTGAAGGAATTCAAGCCATTGCCAGAGATATTACCAACCTGAAAACTGCTCAGTTAGAAGTTGAGGTTTCACGAAATTTCCTCAACGAAATTATTGATTCTATTCCAAACCCCTTATTCGTTAAAAATAGACAACACCAATGGGTTTTGGTAAATGATGCTTACTGCAATTTAACTGGCATTGCTAAAGAAAATATTCTTGGAAAAACCGATCATGATTTCTTAAATGCTGTTGATGCCTCCTACTATTTAAACTTAGATGAAGAACAGTTTTTAAGTGAACAAGAAACTGTAAGAGAAAATAGTGTAGTTGATGCAAATGGTGAACTTAAGAGCTTATTGATCAAGAAAAATCTTTTCACAAGTAGAAACAGCCAATTTTTAATAGCAGTACTTACTGATATTACCGAAATCAAAAAACGAGAAAGTGAAATTTTACTCTACAATAAAATTACCGATCAAATTAACGATGCTATTTCAGTTGCTGATAAATCAGGTCATCTCATTTATGTAAACCAAAGTCATGCAAATGTATTAGGAAAATCAAAAGAAGAGCTGATTGGTATGCATATCTCCAAAATGGAGAAAATATTTGAAGACCAAAATCGCTGGGAAACCCATTTTGAAAATGTTAAAAGAACCGGTGCACAAATAATCGAAGGATATAACATTAAAAAAGATGGTACTTCCTTTCCTGTTGAAGCAAGTGTAAACTGGGTAAATTTAGATGGAAAGGAAGTTGTAGTTGCGGCTATTCGTGATATAACCGAAAGAAAGAAAATTGAGAAGGAAATTAGAGATAAGAGTCAGATTCTAAAAGCAATTACAGATAATTTGCCTGTATTGCTTTATAGGATTAATAAAGATGGTATTTTCACTGAATCTGTAGGAAAAGGTCTGAGTAGAATTAATCTTCTCAATAACGAACTCAATGAAAAAAACTTCAGAGAAACCTATAACCAGGAAGATTATCCTGTATTATACAATCAATTGGAGGAGGCCCTCACATTAAGGCAATCTAATAACTATGTAATATCAGGTATGGGGCCAAACGGACTTTGGTACTACGATAATTTTGTTTTTGCTGATGAGACAGATTCAGATAGCATTATTGGATTTGCTTTGGATATAACAGAAAGAAAGGAAGCCGAAGATTTAGTTCTACAAAGCGAAAAACGTTTCCGTTCTCTGGTTCAAAATGCTACTGATATTACAACAGTACTCTCTGCCAATGGTGAAATAATCTATGAAAGTCCTTCTTTCTATCGAATTTTTGGATATGAAGAAAATGATGTAAAAAACAAAACTATTTTTGAATTAATTCATCCTGAAGATGTTGAACACGCATTAGTTGAATTCCAAAAAGGTTTGGAAAAAGTAGGCGTTTCATCTACAGTTCAGTTTAGAATGAGCCATAAAGATGGGCATTATATTTCTGTTGAATCAATTGGAAATAACCTTTTGCATGAGCCTGAAGTGAACGGGATTGTTTTGAATTCAAGGGATATTACTGAAAGATTAAGGGCAGAAGAAGAAAGCAACAGACTTAAGTTATTCTATGAAAACATCCTTAATAAAATTCCTTCAGATGTAGTGGTATTTAATCATGAACACCAATACCTATTCGTCAATGAAATGGCTGTTCGCGATTTGGAAAAACGAAAATGGCTGATTGGAAAAGATGATTATGAATACTGTGAAAAGTATGGCCTAAATAAATCTGTAGCTGATGCCCGTAGGAAAATGTTTAATTCAGTTTTTGATTCGAAAGTGCAACTAGAACTTGAAGAACGTTTGAAAAAACAAGATGGCTCAAACTGCTGGATGCTTCGTAGAATGTACCCTGTAATGGATGACAAAAACCAAGTAACCTTTATGATTGGTTTTGGAATTGATATAACTGAAAGAAAATTAGCAGAAGAAATTGTAAAGGAAAGTGAAGAGAGACTTTCACTAGCTATTAATTCAGCCAACCTTGGAATATGGGACTGGAAAATAGATGAAAATAAACTCATCTGGGACCAATCAATGTACAAATTGTTTGAAGTAAATCCGGAAGATTTCTCAGGCAATTATGATGCATTTGATAAGACACTTCATCCTGACGACAGACAAAGGGTTAATGAGGAAGTAGCACAGTCACTTTATTCTGAAGGAGGTTTTGCGAGTATATTTAGAATTATTGATTCCAAATCAC
>JBIPMI010000165.1:0-6982 GCA_044369215.1 Bacteroidia bacterium
TTAATTCAACTGCTGCACGAAATACTCTGATTGCAATCTCTCCACGATTGGCAACCAATAATTTTTTAATTGGCATAGGTAGCTTTTAAAGTGAGTAATTTCGAAAAAACTTTCGTAATAAAAAATATGATTTACCCACCTATCGCATTAAATAAATCTTACCTGTATTTTTTATAAAAAATTTGTCTTCGTCCTTCGATTTTGCTGTCCTATGCTCGATTTCAGAATTATCTATTTTACTGAATACCTGATAGAAATAAACACCATTAGCTAATTTATCCCCAAAATTATCAGTACCATCCCAGGCCCATTCGCTCACATTGTTACCAATTCTAATGTTACCAAATTCTTCTTTTCTAACTTCTTTTACTATTCTTCCATCAATCGACATAATTCTCACTAAAAGTTGATCAGGAATTTTAGATCCGGTTAAAGTAAAAACAAAACGCATGGAAGAAGTAAAAGGATTTGGATAAGGATAGAAATAAGTAATACTGCTTTTGTTAATTACAGAAAAATCTATTTGGTATTCAGTATTACCAGCAAAATTTCCACTGGCATCTTTTGCCTGAACTTTTAAGGTATATAAGCCATCTATAAATTTCGAAGGTTTGTATTCGATTGTAGCTGTATTGTTATTTTGATTTGCCGGTATAAATTTTATTTCCGGGCTATTCATTGGAATTTGGTCAAACTCAAATGCTCTTGGTTTTCTCAAATAAAGATTAAATGTTGAAGTATCTTCCTGCAATAAAAACTTATTGGCATCTGTAGAACTAATTCTTATGATTGGTTGTGGTGAAACTATTTCTCCATTTATTATTCTTTGTCCATCAAAACTAACATCCAATAAGGGATTTAGCTTGTCAGCTTTAATTGATAAATCACGAATGGCTATATTGTTATTAAAATTAAATTCAGAAATTCTTTTAGTAGAATTAATATTTAATTTGAATTGCTGATTACCCTCCATTGCACTTGTTGATATACTTTTCTCAAGAACCTTAAAGCTTTTTGCAGCAAGATTATTTAGACTTGTATTTGAATTATACGTAATGATTCTGGAATCATTTTTTACTTCCCAATTAATTAGAAATGAATCAACATCTGATGCAGAAATATTTCTTACAGGAATTTTAATTCTAATTGAATCACCTTTATCTAGTTTGTCTGATTTGAATTCATAAGAAAAGGATGGATCAATAACCAATTCTGGTGCTTCTACATATGAAATCTGCCATAATTTTATTTGATGAGGCGTTCTGTTTAAAGAATCAACAAAATGTAATTTCAATTTTAAAAATGGATATTTTGTTGCATCGATATTTGCCAAATCGGTAAATTCTGTATTGATATTTTTCATCAGGGCTGTATCAAATCCTGATATGTTAACTCCAATAATTTCTGCCCACCATCTTCCACTTTGTACGATATCTTTATCATATAAATTTAGTCTTAAACTACCATACTGTTTGGCAGGTCCAATGGCTTTAGATGTAAAATCACCTTCAAACCATTTTAACAAAAAGCTCTTTTTAATTCTTAGGTATTTTTCATCCTGAGGTTCATTTGATTGAGGAGGCAAACTTGTTAATCCTTCCAATTCATTGTTTTGAACTGTGTCTTCAGATGCAGTTCCAAGTGCACCATTTTTCATACCAATTACTGCCCATGCTGTATTTCTGCTAGCTACTTGTCCAACCTTAACTGATCCTATTTTAGAAAACATATTTCTTGTTTCCAGCTCCCAATTATGAATATTGGTAGAATAACGAGAAAACATGGCTACGAAAAAACCATCAGGAACAGAATCAACCAAACGCCTTAATTCTCTTTCACCTTCAACATAATTTGTATTAAAGGTATAATATCTAAAACTTCTATCAGTTTTGTTAGCCTGAATAAATGAACAATTAAAAGGATAATTTGGAAGTTCGTAAGGCATATCAACCTGGAATGGTTCGAAAACTAAAACTACAGTTCCTTGAGCCATACAATTACCTACTAAAGCATTTAATAAATATGGAATAACAACACCCATTCTTCTATGATCCCATCTTCTGTTCTCAATGCCTAATGTCAGTTCATTGTTGGTGAATTCCGTTGATTTCAATGAATCATTAAACAAAACAAAACGAGTATCAGAAACATCTTTCACTTGGCTATAAAGGCTTTGTCTCCATCCGCTTGGGCCATTTGGAATATGAGTAAAACTTCCGATTTGCCAAATACCACCTTTATCTTCGCTGATATTCATTTTAACTCTCCAAAAATAAACCTGTGTATCTTTTGAATTCAGTTTAAATTGAAAAGATGCCAATCCATTTTGCGATATTGGTCCGGATTCTTTAAAAAATGAACTCGATTTATTAAAAGCGAAAGAAGTATCTAATTCGAATAAATATTCAATTTTATCGGAAAAAATATTGTTGTTCTGAGCATAACATACAATTGAATCGACATTTACAATACTATATGGATAAGGATATAACAATGTAATTCCGCTACCAGGAAGGAAAAAATCGAATTGAATACTATTGTTGGTATATTGAATTTCTTCAACTACTTTATTGGGATTTATATCAACAAAAAACTTGTTTAAACCTGCATCAGTTTTTGAAATTGGTCTAATCCAGTAGTAAATAGTATCTCTAAAATATGGCGAATTGACTTTAAAAATAGAGAAATCCTGAACTGAATTATCGGGAAGAACTCTTCTGATTTTAATTTCAATTGAATCAGAAACAGCTTTTGCAATATTATTAACCACAATTGCCAATTGAAAAGAATCTAGTTGGGCTGTGGCATTTGCCGGATTCACAAAAATGGCATTTGAGTTCAATGAAAAATCAGGCTTAGATGGACTATATAATTTAAAAGCAGGATCGCCTTGAAGTAATAATTGAAGAGCATGGCAACGAGCATATAAATCATTTGAGGAAGTAGATTCAATTAAAGCCGTTTTTAAAATTTCACCAACAGGACGACCATAATTAGCGCCATTCATTGCCAAATAAAAATTATCCATTTGGTTGTATAAGTAACCTGTTAATGTTAGGTTACTATGTGCTAACCAACCTATCGCACCCTTTCTTGCAGCGCAGATATAATCCTTCCCATAAACAAGTCCAGTACCTCCCGGATCAACATCATTTGCATTACCTATACTACAACCATTGAAGTAGTAAAAACTAGGTTTATTGTTTTCGATTAAACTACCAATAGAACCAAAATCCATATCTAAAACCGTAAGAGAACCATGACCCAGGAATGTCATCATGTTTACACCATCATTTTGAATTTTGATTAATCTTTCTCTGATATCATCCTGAGTTGGTTTGGTTACATTTTTATGATATGAAAAAACATTTGCTCCTGTTGGTTTTTGAGCTACAATGCCTTTCAGGTAATTTACTCGATTTGTAAAAGGAATTTGCTCTGACAGATAATCTTCACCTCCACTTAGATGCAGAAAGTTTTTCCTCCATTCGGCAATTGTATCAGGATTATTCTCCAAGGCTTGAATTTTTTCAAGATAATTAAAAACATCCTGGTTGCTTTGCGCCGGAATTCTGCCTGTTGGAATTGCTGGAACACCTTGATTGTTATCAAAACCCGCTGTATATAGATTATCAGAGGAAGGTTCACCAATTGCAGGAACTAAATTTAATTTATAATTTTCGGGTGAGGTTCTTATTAAATTGTTTTGATAACCTCTTCCCAACAACAATAAAAAAGCCGGATCTACTGCCTGCATTTCGAATAAATGTTTCGAAAACCTTTTGATGCTTAAGGGATGATGATGACCATAAAAATAGGTATTTGCCAATTGGTCGGCATACACCAATAATGTTTTGTACTGATTACTCCTATAATCGCGATACGCAGCAGCAGCAGGCTCCAACGCTTTATTTGAAACAATTAAATACTGGTAATTTTGATTTGGATTCGGGATAAAAAAATCAACTTTTTCTAAAGTACCCGGAACTTCAAAAATATTGTTATCACAAAAAATAAGTTCATCAGAATTTAATGCCAATGCTTTTAAAATCAAACCTTGAAGAGAACAATTGATGAGTTGTTTATTAAATTTATCCAGGATAAAAGCGCCTGTTCCATTAAAACCGGTAAACTGAATCAGTTTTTTTGATAACCCTGATTTATAAAGTTGAAATGTCTTGAATGTTTGAGAAATAGATTGACCGGTATTGTAATCTATTTTTATATAGGATATACCATTTAAATCGGAATTAACGGCAAGATCGTTTACGACTTGAACCTTTACATATAAAACCGAATTCATGAAAATTGAGGGAATATTTTTTATGATGAGTCTTTCACCGTAACCTCTATAAGTGGTATCAGCAATTACAAATGTTGGATTGGGAGAATTTCCAATTAAGACCTGAACATGATGATTCGGAGCATCGGGATTATCAAGAAAAAAATCTGATGAACCAACAATTTTTAATTCAAGATTACCTTCTAAAATATTGGTAATATCAGGCAAATTAATTTGAACTTCTCTAGATTGGTTCAATCCAATTAAATAAGAAATCCAACCTTCGGCGGCTGCATAATCAGAAACATAATATTTTGTGCTGGCAGGTAAAAAAGCACCACGATAATATTCTTCTTGAAAGGTTAAAATTTTAGACGAAAGATAATTTTGTTCAGGCAAAAAAGAACTAAAACTGGTATCAGAAGTTAAATTATATCTTAAAGGAATTTGATTTGAAGTATCAGCATTTATACATAAAAAATACCATGCTGTATCGCTAAACAAACTTGAAAAAGATTGTGCTTGTTCATCATTGGAAGTATATAATTCCTTATCCAATTCACCCGTATTTTTTTGACCATGGAAAAGAATAAAATCATTCGATTGAAATTTACCATCCAGTTCACCGGAACAATAGATTAATTGCTCCTTGCCATTTTTATATAAGCTTAGTTTTTGCGGATTTAAATTCTGAACATTTATTCCATTATTAACCAAAGTGAGGGAATCAATTTTATAGATTGCATCTTTTGCTACAGGAAATTTATAATAGTTTTGGTAAGGTTTAATCCATTCGAAACCATAAGTATTTTGAGCAAAAAGAAGTGAAGTAGAACTAAAATTCAAAATCAGAGTAATTATTAACCCTAATTTAAATAGATTCATTTTCGCAAAAGTTTTAATTCTTATCATGGTTTTGTTCAACGAAAAACTCTTATAATCAACATTAAAACAATTCTTTAAAACCAAAATAAAATTGAATTAAACATTGACAGTTTAAGTTTTGCCCGATTTGCAATATATAAAAATGGATTTATGAAATGAGTTGAAAAGGAATCTTTTACAAAAAAAATGCCTCCGATTTTTCGGAGGCATTTCACAGAATATAGTTTAAAGCTAAAGTATTCTATACTTAATTAATTTGCTTTCATTTTAGCAAAGTTTTCGTAGAAATAAGGAATTGTTTCAATTCCTTTTAGGTAGTTAAATATTCCATAATGTTCATTGGGACTATGTAAAGCATCACTATCCAAACCAAATCCGAACAATACAGATTTCAAACCTAATTCTTTTTCAAACAGAGCAACGATTGGAATACTTCCACCACCTCTTGTAGGAATTGGCGTTTTACCAAAACTGGTTTCCATAGCTTTTTCAGCAGCAAGGTAGGCAACTGAATCAATTGGAGTAACTACAGGTTCACCACCATGATGTGGACGAACTTCAACCTTAACACCTGCAGGAGCAATGCCTTCGAAATGCTTCTTGAAAATTTCAGTGATGGTATGAGAATCCTGGTTAGGAACTAATCTCATGCTTATTTTAGCAAATGCTTTTGAAGGTAATACTGTTTTAGAACCTTCACCAGTATAACCACCCCAAATACCGTTACAATCTAAAGTTGGTCTGATACCTGTTCTTTCTAAAGTATTAAATCCTTTTTCACCCCAAACATCCCCAATATTCAAATCCTTTTTATAAGCTTCTAAATCAAAAGGTGCTTTGTTTAAAGCAATTCTTTCATCAGCAGTTAATTCAAGAACATTGTCATAAAAACCAGGGATGGTGATATGATTGTTTTCATCATGCATACTTGCAATCATTTTTGCAAGAATATTGATTGGGTTAGCCACTGCACCACCATAAACACCGCTATGTAAATCACGGTTAGGACCGGTAACTTCAACTTCGACATAACTTAAACCACGTAAACCGCTGTCGATACTTGGAATATCGTTGGCAATCATTGAAGTATCAGAAATCAAAACAACATCAGCCTTTAACATTTCTTTATTTTTGATACAGAAAGGACCTAAATTAGGAGAACCAACTTCTTCCTCACCTTCAATCATAAATTTCACATTACAAGCAAGCTTGTTGTTTTTCATCATGTATTCGAAAGCCTTTACATGCATATAAACTTGGCCTTTATCATCGCAAGAACCACGAGCAAAAATAGCACCATCAGGATGGATTTCTGTCTTACGGATTGTAGGTTCAAAAGGAGGAGTTTCCCATAATTCCAAAGGAACTGCAGGTTGTACATCATAATGACCATAAACTAAAACAGTAGGTAAAGAAGGATCAAAAATCTTTTCTCCATAAACAATAGGATGACCTTCTGTAGGAAACAACTCGACTTTATCGGCACCGGCTTCAATTAATTTTGCTTTAATAAACTCGGCAGCCTTTACAACATCCTCATTGTAAGCACCATCAGCACTAATTGAAGGAATGCGTAATAAATCAAACAATTCGTCTAAAAAACGTTGACGATTATTGTCAATGTACTCTTTAATCATGGGTTTCTAAATAATCAGTAAAAGTAGCCAAAAATAGTCCTACTACAAATTCAAATCTACCAATTATCAATTTTTATCCACCACTCTTGTGTCCACAAAATTATATACCTAAATTTGACTGTAGATAAGTAACTGAAAACCATATTTTACAATGGGATTAAGAAATTAAATTCGAAAG
>JBIPMI010000166.1:0-6977 GCA_044369215.1 Bacteroidia bacterium
TGAAACGAATTCCCCAAACCTCTGCCAACGCGGACCTTTGGTCCGCGTTGGCAGAGGTTTGGGCTTGGTTTTCTTTACTTATTATTTTCTATAATCATGTCATCCCTTCAGGATTTAAAAAATCTCAAGAAAAATTATATTTCTTATTCTAATCAATTTTTCAAGGTTGATTCTAATTATTTCTAGTAATCATCTGCATTATAGCCTTTGAATATTGGTAAAACTAATTATAGGTAAAGAAGCGGATATTCGAAAACATTTTAAACTAGAATGAATGTTATACTACATTGCAATATGAAAAATATCTTAATAACCATTGCAATTTTAAGTATGCTTATATCATGCCAAACCAAAAGAAAAATTGCCTGTGTTGGGGATAGTATTACAGAAGGTGCAGGAATTCCCATCCAAAGTAAAGATGCCTATCCTGCTGTTTTACAAAATCTTTTAGGGGAAAAATATATCGTATTGAATGCCGGAAGAAGCGGAGCAAGCATGTTAAAAAAATCGGATTTGCCTTATTGGAATTGTAATGAATTTGCAAATGTTTTCGCATTTCAACCACATGAAATCATCATCAAATTAGGCACAAATGATTCAAAGGTTCACAACTGGAATGCAGAAAATTATGAGAAAGATTTTCAATCAATGATTGATACATTTAACCATATTTTACACAAACCAAAAATATACGTTTGCTTACCAGTTCCGGCATTTAAAATGCAATGGGCAATTGATGATTCGGTTATCTCCAATCAAATCATTCCAATCATAAGAAGATTAGAAACTAAAAATCACTTCAAAATAATTGATTTGAATACACCATTCAAAAACGACCAAAAAATGTTTCCAGATGGTATACATCCAAACGAAGATGGTGCAGCAAAAATGGCTAAGGAAATATTTGAGCAATTAAAAAAATAACACAATTTAAACTTAAGATTTTGCACTCAATCTTTAATATCATCTATTCATAAGCAAACTCATACCGTAGGAGAAAGAAAAACTTCCAAGTAAACTCATCAAACTACCCAAAAGAAAGTAAGCTATATCGCTCCTATTCAAGCTTAATTTTCTCAAAACTAAAATTGAAAAAAACATGGGAAAGAGATAAAGAATAAAATCATTTGACACTATAAAATGAGACATTACTTGAATAAAGGAGGAAGAAAGGAAAAGTGCTTTTAAGTAAAAAAGTGTATCGTTATTGGGTAAAGGCAGTATGAAAAATGCATATGATACGAATAAAAAATATGAAGCAGACAATAAGCTGAAGACCTTGTTTCCAATGAAATAGGCTAGTAAAAAAAGCAATAAAATTACAAATGAAATACTAATAAAATAAGGGAGCATCGACTCTTGGTATTCCCCAATTTTGCAAATAGTTCCAAGTAGTTTAAGCTGCCCAATACCCTCATTAAAAAGTATTTTGAAATACAAAAAATTAAATACGTTGCCAACTATGACCTGAATTGGAAATCCAAACAAACCAAATAAAAGCAGATAGTATTTTGAAAGTTTCATTCCTCAATTTACCATTTTTTGATACTTTCGCAATGTGGGTGAATTGCAAAAAATAAATGATTTGATTTTAGACAGCTGTTTGGCAAAAGGTTTTTACCGCATGCAACAGAATATTTTTACAACAAATATTATTTTTCAGGAAGAAGAAATAATGCCTGTTTTTTGGTTAAGAACTCCATTAAATAAAATCAGAATCAGTTCAAGTATAAAAGAGATTTTAAGAAAGAACAAAAACTTCGATATTAGCATTGAAATCTTTGAAAACAATGAGGAAATAGAAGAATTATTTGCTTTGTATAAATCCTCTATTGATTTTGAAACTTCTACAACAGTTGATGCCTATTTATTCGACCAAACCGATTCAAATATCTTTGAAAGTGTTGCAATAAAAATTAGAGACAAAGGTGTTTTAATTGCAATAGGTATTTTTGACAAAGGCCGACATAGTTTAGCCGGAATCATGAACTTTTATCACCCTGACTATAAAAAATACAGCTTAGGAAAGTTCCTGATGATTCAAAAAATGATTTATGGATTAGAAAACAATTTTGAATTCTACTATACAGGTTATATCAGCACCGGTACTCGTAAATTTGACTATAAGATATTCCCCAATGAGGAAGCTATGGAAATTTGGCATCCATTTGAAATGAAATGGTATCCATATCAACTTTTAACAAAAGAAGTATTAACAGAAATATTTGAGCTACAAATCAATAACTCAATTCCTGAAATAATAAATTCAAATCTGGAAAATGATGATAAAAAACTTGAGGCCTAATATGAATTCTAATAATTATCCGGGAAAAATAGTAAAAAAATGGGTAAGAAACCATCTCAATGATAAATAAAAGTCATTTTTATCCTAAAATTTATCAATAGATTAAATTATTTCATCATTTTTAAATAATTTCTATCTAAAAATCGAATAAAACCATGAATTTGCATATTCATGAGTTTTAATCAATTAGAAAATCCGAAGAAAATAATCAAAATCATCTATGTTGAAGATGATTTAACGGATTTTATTGCATTTGAAAGGATGCTAAAAAAAACCTCATTGAATTTTGAATTAAAGCATATCTCAGAGGCTAAGGATTTATTGGATTATAGAATTGAAGATTATGATATCTTATTTGTTGATCATTTTCTAAATGGATATAACTCTTTTGAAATCTTAAAAGAACTCAAAAAAAGGGACATTAAAATCCCAACAGTTGTTGTTAGTTCTATATACGACAAACAGTTTCTTGAGCAAACGATTAAAAATGGAGCAGATTTTTATTTAAACAAAAATAACTTATACCATGCTTTAGATATTTTAAAGGAAACCTTTGGACTGCTTCCAAATATTGAGCAGAAAAGTAAAATTACCTATTTCTCCTCTGTATTATTAGAACTGGCAAGAGAAAAAGAAACCGGCTTACTTGCTATTGATAAATTTGGAAACATTAAAGATTTTAACTCAGTAAGCGGTGTTCTTTTCAACAATGGAAGAGAAAGTATTGGAAGTATATTTCCTGAATTATTTGCTGATAACTGTCAAAGCTCAGCCATTGAGTATTTAAAAGATATAAATGAACTTAAAGAAAATCCACACTTTAAAATTCATTCAAACCAAAACAATAAATTAATAAGAATAAAAAACCTGGGATTTCAAAATGATACAAAGGTTTTCATCTTAATGACTGAAGCCATTTTTGAAGATAATGAAAAGGCCAATTTGAATTTATTGCTAAAGAATCATATCAATAAAAACACAAATGATACTTTTTTAATTACTGATAAAGCAGGTCAGATATTGGTATCAAATCATGGAGTCCGACAAGTATTTGGGGTAAAACCAGGTGCAATTATAGGTTCAAATATTTCAGAATATTTCCCTGATGATGCTCAGTTTATCATGGCATCAACAAGCGGATTAAAGCCGAATGAAAGGATAGATTTTAAATCCATACTAAGCAATTTCAGCAGAAAAAAACTTGTTTTACAGGTAAATATTCAATTCATAAACTTAGAATCAGGTTATTATATATATACCATAAGAGATAAATCATCAACCGAACTTGCGCTGGAAGAGAATGAGATTAAAACAAATCTGATTAACCAAGTTTTACGACAAACTCAAATTTGTCTTTTTACTTTAGATGAAGATTTAAACATAAAATTTCTTAGTGAAGGAATTGAAAGAATTCTTGGATTTAGCTCTTATGATTTAATTGGAAAAAGTTTTTATGATTTACAAAAACTCCCTGAACAAACAGAAGAGTTAAATGAGATAAAATTGAATCTGTTATCAAAAGATGGGATGGAAAACAGCTTCAGTATTGAGTTAAAAAACAAAGCTGAAGAAAAGATAAAAGTTTATATCAATCTTAGAAGTTTAAAGAAACAAAATTCACAGCAGTATGAAATTTTAGGAACCATCCAATCAATCAATCAAATTGAAAGAATCATGAGTTCACAGGCACAATCGGGCTCATTAAACACTCTATTTGACAACTTAAAACTCATATTCTACAGTGTAGACAAGAATTTCCAATTGGTTGTTAAATCCGGTTTTACATCTCAAGGAGAAAAAAATATAAACTTCAAACAAGGCGATATTATGTTTTCTCCATTTGGTAAAGAGGAAACAGACATTGAATTTAAAGAAATATTCGTTGAAGTATTAAAAGGAATAACGAAAGAAAAAATCATCCAGAATAAAAAACAATTCTATTTATTTCAATTTTCTCCATTAGAAATAAATGGTAAAATAGAAGGAATTGTAATTATTGGAATTGACCGAACTGAAGAGATAAGACTAACCAAGGATTTAGAGGAAAACAAAAAGAATTTAGAAACAACAATTAACTCATTTGATGAATTAATCTGGAGTATAAATAAAGAAGGTAAATTAATATCCTTTAATAAATCATTTGCTTACCACTATCGCCGAAATTCAAGAAGCAATCCTGTTCCCGGTGCAATTGTAGAATCATTTAAAATGCCTAGCAATGAGGATGAAAGAATAAAGGAATTATATGATGAAGCTTTAAAAGGCAAATCTATCATGAAAACTTACAGAATATGGGATGAAAAAATTGAATTCAAAGTAAATCCAATTACAATAAACGATTCTGAGGTGATTGGAGTTGCATTATTGGCAAGAAACATTACCAATCAGGATAAGCTTAAAAAACATTTTGAAGTACTATCGGAAAATATCCAAGACCTTATTTGCATACATGATTCTGAAGGAAAATACATTTACCTTTCTCCTTCAATTAAAGGAATTACAGGCTTTGAACCCGAAGAGTTAATCGGAGCAAATCCAATAGATTATATTCATACTGAAGATAAAAAGATTGTACTAAGAGCCTATAAACAGGCTGCTATAAATGACGATAAACTATCATCAAATGCAATATATCGCTATAAAACTAAAGACGATAAATATACCTGGGTTGAAACAACCATTAAACAAATTAAAAATCCGGAAAATAATTATTCACTTATAAGTTCAACAAGAACAATTGATGAGAGAATTGCCAATGAAATGATGATTAAGGAAAAGAATAAAATTCTTACAAGTATATCAAGAGGACAAGAGGCATTTATTCAATCATCATCAACCAAAAACGGCTTTGAATTGATTCTAAATCAATTAATGGAGGTAACCAATAGTGAAATTGGTTTTATAGCAGAAGTTAAAAATGATTCAACAGAAAAGCCCTTTTTAATTAACCATGCTTATTTAGACAATCATAAAAACAATGAAATAGTAAATCATACAGAGTCTTCACTTAAAAACCTCGATTTCTTGTATGAACCTGTTCTAAAAACGGGAAAAATATTTACTACCAATAGAATAGATGAAAATAAAAAAGGCAAAACCAATAAAACTTTAGATATAAAAAACTTTATAGGCATTCCGGTTTCTTATGGAGACAATATGGTTGGTGTAATTGGATTAGCAAATAGTACTGAAGTTAATATAAGTTCCAGTTTAGAAAGTTTAGAACCATTACTTATTACTTGTTCTTCAATTTTAGCTTCTTTTAAAAACCAACAACAAAAGATAGTAACCCAGGCAGAATTAGAAAAATCTAGGGCAGATTTATTAGCAATTCTAACTTCATTGGAAGATTTAGTATTTGAAATAAATGAGCAATATATTGTTGAAAATGTTTGGTGTGCTGATGATAGTTTATTGTTACTACCTCGTGAAGATGTTATTGGGAAAAACATAAAAGAATTTTTAGAATTCAAGGAATTACCTTTATTCCTTTCAAAAATTCAACAGGTTTTAGAATACGGCATACCCGATAATATTGAATACCAGGGAACTATTAATGGTTCAACAAAGTGGTTCAATGCTAAAATAAGTCTGATTAAAAACTTTAGAAAACAAAAGAGAATTTCTATACTTATTCAGGATATTAGTGAACGAAAAGAATCAGAAATAGAAATTAAAAGAGCTTTAGAAAAAGAGAAACAATTAAATGAATTGAAATCGAGGTTTGTTAGTATGACCTCACATGAATTTAAAACACCGCTTTCCTGCATTAAATCGAGTGCAGAAATTATGGATTTGTATTTGAGCGATGTTTCAAAAAACGAATTCAAATTCAAAAAACATCTGGAAAGCATTAATCACGAAATAAACAGGCTAACCAGTTTAATGAATGATGTTTTAGTTTTAGGAAAAATTGAGTCGGATAAAATGGGTTGTAAGAAGGAGAAATTCGATTTGGTAAGCATTGTGAACTTAGTTTTTGAAAGGCAACAGCTGAAGTTCAAAATGGAGAAAAAAATTCAACTTAAAATAAGTGGTAAAGAGAGAGAGGTAAATGCCGATAAAATGCAGATTGAGCATATTATTGACAACCTTTTATCTAATGCAATCAAATATTCAGAAGGAAGAAAAGAGCCATTGGTATCTTTAGAATACTCGGAGAAGGAATTTAAAATCCATGTACAGGACTTTGGACTTGGTATTCCGGAATATGAAAAGGAACAATTGTTTCAATCATTTTTCAGAGCTAAAAATGTTGAAAAAATTGAAGGAACAGGTTTAGGATTAGTGATAATAAAAAACTTTGTAAACCTGCATGGTGGTGAAATTAGCTTTGAATCGATAGAAAATATTGGTACAACATTTCATATTAATATCCCAGGCTAATAATAGAATTGCATTCATTTATACCGAAATTCTTTGTCTATTCCTGTAGGTATGAACTTCAATCAATTTCCCGGTAGTATCGAACTTCTCCCATTGACCTAACCACTGATAAATTGAAGTATCGGGATTAAGTATAATTTGCGCAATACCTTTGGGATCATTAATTTGATTGAATAGAGCAATTTAATTCCAAAAAAAATTGAATATAATTCTCTATCCATAAACTGGATTTATAAAAACATTGCTGGCGAATATTCGTATTCAATTATTAAAACTTCAAAATTCA
>JBIPMI010000167.1:0-6902 GCA_044369215.1 Bacteroidia bacterium
TGATTAAAGCTTGGTTTGTAGAAAGCATTGATGGTAGATTCCAAGTGTATGAACCTGTATTACTTGCTGAGGAAGTTATTAAGTTCCAAGTGCTTCCTGCATTGGTTGAATATTCAATTTTAACAGTTGAATTAAAAACTGAATTATCCCAGGTGATTAATTGGTTATTTAAGCTTCTAAATACTTCTCCTCCATTTGGACTCATTAAAAAATTACTTGGGTTTGCAATAGTAAAAGAAGCATTACTTTCATCAAATACAGTTGAGCCCGTTGAATTACTTGCCCTTACTTTAATCTGGTTTCCGGGTGTATTAGGAATTGTCCAAGCATAAGTTCCGTTATTTGGAACTGAAGAACTTATGAGATTATAATTTACTCCATTGTCTGTTGAATATTCCAATTTAACTGTAGAATGGAATGTAGCAGTATTCCAGGTGATGTTTCTAACGGAATTGATAGTCCAAGTTTCACCACCGTTGGGTGCTAACAAAATTGGTTGAGCTGGAGAAATGGTAAAAACAGCATTTGATAAATCAAGCTGACAAGAAGTACTGGCATCATTAACCCTTATTAAAGCCTGTGTTGAAGGGTTATTTGGTACTGTCCATGTATAATTATTTGCAGATACATTGCTGGTGATAGAAGTAAAATTTGTGCCATTATCAACCGAATAAGATAAATTAAATACACCTGATGTTCCGGCAGGTGTCCATGTAATTAATTTGGTTGAAAGTCCCTGCCAGGTTTCACCACCATTTGGAGAGGTAATATTAATTGGTAATTGAATAGTAAATCCAGCATTACTAATATCCTGTTTGGTTGTATCACTATAATCCCTTGCTCTGATTAAAACGATATTGGAACCAACCATAGGCACAGTCCAGTTAAAAGTATAAACTCCAGCAATAGGAGTTATATTTAAATTGCTTGAAACTGATGTCCAGATTGCACCATTGTTTAAAGAATAATCAATATTCCAGTTATTAGAAACTCCGGTAGCTGTCCATTTTACCTGGTAATTCTGACATCCATATAAAATTTCTGAACCATTGGGTTGTGTAATAGTAACTGATTGTGCATTTGATTTTGAAAATCCCAAAATCAAAAAGATAAAAAGTAAAAGTCTATTCATAAATACATTTTTTGATTAGGAAATATTTTCACAGTATTCCCCTATAAAATGCAATAAAATACAATAAATGGACTATTTTAATAATTTTTGACAGTTTTTTTAAAATTAAGAAAAATTGAAGGAGTTGATTTTAAGTTTAGAATTCAAATTCCAATCTAAATAATAGATTTCTAGATGTTTTGGTAGTTTAAGAGGGTTGAAAATTTCGATTTTTGGAAGCTTTATATGCGATGTATTTTTTTAAAATGGGAACTATTTTATTAAAGTTTTCATTCTTTTTTATAATAAATTACCAAAATTCAAATGATACGATGACCTTTGTGGCTTCAATTACATTTCAGTAATTGATAAAACAACAAATTATGGCTACTGGTACAGTAAAGTTTTTCAATGAATCAAAAGGTTTTGGTTTTATTAAGGTTGATGGAAGCGGAGAGGAAATCTTTGTTCATGTATCCGGCCTTGTAGACAATATTCAACAAGATGACAAGGTTACATTTGAAATTGGTCAAGGTAAAAAAGGCATGACTGCCACCAATGTAAAAAGAGACTAATCTCCTTTTAAAAATTTTTATGAAATCCTATTTCAATAGATTAAAATCTATTGAGTGGGATTTTATTGCTTTTTCTGAATGGAAAACTATTTGAATATTGATAAAAAACTCAACGTAATATTTGTCAGCTATGTCTGCAAGTATTAAGTGGGAGTTATACATCGGATTTGCTAAAAATCTCAATTACGACTAATTATCAGTAAATTAATTAAGGATTTAAAGTCGAGGCGATTTTATTTAGTCAATTTAATGGCCTTTAACAAAATACATTTTATATAATTTATCAGCGGCTAAATTCAGACCTGTTTATGACTTTTTCAATAGGTCCTAAATAACTCAACTTTTGCGGCCAATCTCCCTTCAGCATATAGAAGTATTCAATGTATTTTTTGAGAATTTCAGAATTTGGATAAATGATTTTTAACACAAAACAATTTTAAATAAGCTCCATCTATTTATTGTGTAAGATTTTACTAGAGGTCCCGCAAATTGATTTCAGGTATATTTTGGAATTCAGATTTAATGTAATGAGGACTTAACTATTGTATAGGTTCCTTAAATGAAATAGCTTTATATACTTGTTGAATTTTCTGCTTTTAAAAACGCTATTCTATCGTATGGATTAGCAGTTTGTTTATTTTAAAAGATTGATAAATTTAGATGTGAAAGCTTAACTATCAAGAGGAAATAAATATTGTATCAATTTTTATAAAAAATTATATTTCGCCAAAACTCCTAAAAATATGTAATTTTGGCGAATTATAAAATATTTAACATGTCGAAAATTGTTGGAAGATTAAGGGAGCAAGCTATACTTAAAGAAGTCTTTGAGAATAAGAAATCTGAACTAATCGGAATTTATGGACGCAGAAGAATTGGGAAAACTTATTTGGTTCGTGAATTTTATAAACAGAGTATTGTTTTTGAAGTCACCGGTTTATTTGGAGCTTCTCTTCAAGATCAAATCAGCAATTTTACTAAGGAAATTAGAAAAAGATCTAGGCGAACTCTTCGTGATTTGCCCAAAAATTGGCTTGAAGTCTTTTCAATATTTGAGATGTATTTGGATACTTTACCAAAAGGAAAGAAGAAGGTTATTTTTATTGATGAGTTTCCTTGGATGGCTACAGCAAAATCGAAGTTTTTGATGGCCTTTGAAAACTTTTGGAATACATACTGCACAAAAAGAAACGACCTGATTGTTGTGATTTGCGGTTCAGCAGCTTCTTATATGGTTCAGAAAATCATTAAGAATAAAGGGGGGCTTCATAATAGAATTTCACGTAAAATAAGACTACTGCCATTTAATCTTTCGGAAACAGAGCAGTTTCTAATCAAAAAAGGTTTAAAATTCACTCGTTATGATGTGATTCAAATCTACATGGCTTTAGGTGGAGTGCCACAGTATTTGGAGAAACTTAGTAAAGGTTTAAGTGTATCTCAGAATATAGATAAGTTGTGTTTTAGCAAGGACGGCTTATTAAATGATGAGTTTAACCAATTGTTTATTTCATTGTTTGAAAACTCTGAACGACATATTAAAATTATAAAAACCTTAGCATCTTCAAATAAAGGTTTAACAAGAAACGAATTGATTGTTAAAAGTAAATTACCATCCGGGGGTGATTTTTCATTGAAGCTCGAAGAGTTGGTAGAATCGGGCTTTGTGACTGATTATCCTTTTTATCAAAATAAGAGGCAATTAACGCTTTATCGTTTATCAGATGAATATTCCAGGTTCTATCTAAAGTTCATAGCTTTCAATAAGAATGGTGGCGAAGGAACCTGGCAAAAGTTAAGCACATCTCAATCTTTTCAATCATGGTCGGGTTTTGTTTTTGAAACCTTGTGCCTTAAACATATCTTACAAATAAAAAAAGCGCTTAGAATAGATATTATTTATACCCATGAAACTTGTTGGTTCAACGAAAATGCTCAAATCGACTTATTAATAGATAGGGCAGATAACGTCATGAATGTTTGTGAAATGAAGTTTTATAATTCTCCATTTGTTATTGACAAAAAGTATTATTTCAACTTAAAGAATAAAATTTCGGAATTACAGAAAGCATCCAAAACAAGGAAAAATATTTTTATTACTATGCTAACAACTTACGGAATTAAGGAAAATCAGTACAGTAATGAATTGGTTCAGATGAGCCTTGGCATGGATGTTTTGTTTGTAGACTAAAAACTATAATTCGCCAAAACTCGTTTTTTTATGCAGTATTGGCGAGTTATGTTTCTGAAAAGGACCACAAATTTTCAATATTAAGCAGCTATAAATGCAGGTGGGGAAGGTAGTGGAGTATAAATCCACTTTTATTTTCTGCTCCACAACTTTTGTGCTTGGTCCTCTAATTTTTACATAGTCCCCTAATAGTCCTCATTTATGTGTTTATTAGCTTTTTTTTAGGTGAAAAACAGGATTTTAAACGAAAAAAGCCCTCAATTTCTTGAAGGCTTTTTCTGACATTTCCCGCATTCTTGCGGCCTTTGCTCCCTCTCCTGGGCTCGAACCAGGGACCCCATGATTAACAGTCATGTGCTCTAACCAGCTGAGCTAAGAAGGAATATTTTTCAACTAAATTTTCTTTTTAACCCTATGATTAATCCCGTATGTACGGGACTCTAACCAGCTGAGCTAAGAAGGAATTTATTTCCCTTTAGGGGATGCAATGATAGGAATTGATTTTTAATTATGCAATATTTGCAATGAAAATTTTTTTAAAAAATTAATTATGAGTTTATTAGTTGTTGGCTCAGTTGCTTTTGATGCCATTGAAACCCCTTTCGGAAAGACAGATAAGATCGTAGGAGGCGCTGCTTCTTACATTTCTTTAGCTGCTTCCTATTTTACACAAGGCACAAATCTTGTTGCTGTTGTTGGTGAAGATTTCCCCCAAAACTTTATTGTTCACCTAAATAAACATGGTGTTAATACTGAAGGTCTCCAAGTGAAAGAAGGTGAAAAATCTTTCTTCTGGAGTGGAAAGTATCATACCGATATGAATAGCAGAGATACATTGGTTACTGAATTAAATGTCTTGGGTAATTTTGATCCAATCGTTCCTGATTCTTACCAGAATTGTGAGTATTTAATGTTAGGAAATCTTACTCCTAAAGTTCAACAAACTGTTATTGAGCGTTTAACAAAACGTCCTAAATTAATTGTAATGGATACAATGAATTTCTGGATGGAAATTGCTCTTGATGATTTGAAACAAACACTAAAAATGGTCGATGTATTGACCATCAATGATGAAGAAGCTCGTCAACTTTCAGGTGAATATTCTTTAGTGAAAGCTGCTGCTAAAATTCAGGAAATGGGTCCTAAATATTTAATCATTAAAAAGGGTGAAAACGGTGCTTTATTATTCCATGGAAAAGAAATTTTCTTTGCTCCGGCTCTTCCTTTAGAAGAAGTTTTTGATCCAACAGGTGCAGGTGATACTTTTGCAGGTGGTTTCATCGGTTACCTTGCTAAAACAGGTGATATCAGCTTCGATAATATGAAAAATGCAATCATTTATGGTTCTGCTATGGCTTCTTTCTGTGTAGAAAGATTTGGTACAGAAAGAATTATCGATTTAAGCAAAGATGAATTAGATGCACGTATCAGAGCTTTCCAAAATTTGGTTAGATTTAATATTGCAGGTGATTTAGCTTAATCCTTTAAAATAAATTGGCTTTAGGGCCATAAAAAAGGCGACTCGAATTTCGAATCGCCTTTTTTATGGTTTCTTTTTTTGAAGTTAATTAGAAATCAAATCTAAACATTGGACTTCCCCAAGGAATTCTTGATAAAATTAAAACCAATGCAATTCCGTAATAAATCAAACTTCTTTTGTGTTTGTCAACATCAGCATAAGCTTTCTTCGATTTAATTCTACCAATTTGTATCAAAACTACTGCAATTATCATGGTTAAGGGATGTTCCATTAATTGTAAGCGACTAATTGGGTCTTTCATTGCTAGTGCCATTCCTTTAGCTAAAGCTCCTTGTACTGCCGGACTTATAAACCACAATATAATTCCTATTAGTAATTGAGTATGAGCCAATCCAACCAAAATGCCACCTAGTTTTTTATCACCAGGTGTAAATGGATTGTTTCCTCTTAATCCATTTATTGCTTTAAAAATGGCAATCAATGCTACTGCTAAAAAAGCCCATCTCAGCAAATTGTGAGAACTTAAAAGTATTGAATACATATCTTGATTTTTTTTTCAAAACTAACATATATGTAACTTCAGTCAAGTAATTTTTTAAGTCAATACATATGTTTGGTTATTTCTGGCACCGAATTCCGTTTTTTCGCTTCCTCATTCCGCTCATTTCAGGCATCCTTGCCGGATTTAATATAAATTATTCTTATGTTTATAGTGTAGTTTTTTTTGCAATAATTTTATCCCTAATACTAGTTCAGGTTTACCTTAAAAGCCTTCAAATCAAGTCATTTTTGCATGGCTTAAGTATTTTTATTACGTTTTTATTTGTAGGATTTTTAATCAGCCAACAATTTCTCGCCAATCAATCAAAATCATTAAGCAATTTCAATTCAGAAAATTATGTATTAAAGATTGTTGGATTGCCATCAATTAAACCAAAGAAAATTAAATGTATTGCAGAAGTATACAATCCAAACGATTTTCAACTACAAAATGCCTCCATTTCTCAATGTTTAGTTTTGTTTGATACTCTTTATTCTCGCACGATAAAAGCGGGAGATTGTTTTTTTATCTCCAAAGAGAATTTGAAGGATTTAAATCCTGCGCTCAATCCGGGGGAATTCGATTATAAAAATTATTTGTATTTAAAAGGTATTTATAAGCAAGTCGATTTAACTCATTATCAGGTTAAATCATTCTATTGTCTTGAACCTTCTTTCCCTGAAAATTATTCTGTTTTATCTCAATTATTCATCCGAAAGACGCTGCAAAATTATTTGCCAGAAAGCGAAATCCGTTCAATTGCACTGGCTTTGCTTTATGGATATGATGATGAAATTAGCAAGGAATTAAGCAATCAGTATGCCGTAACTGGTACATTGCATGTGCTCGCAGTAAGCGGAATGCACGTGGGTTTGGTTTTTATTTTCCTCGATTTTTTATTTGCATTTTTAGAGAAAAATAAACTCCTTAAATTAGTAAAAGCCATTTTGGTTTTGTGTTTTATCTGGTTTTATTCTTTGCTCTGTGGCTTATCTCCATCTATA
>JBIPMI010000168.1:0-6884 GCA_044369215.1 Bacteroidia bacterium
TAACCAATCAACGCTTGTATTTTCAGCTCTCTCAAAACTTACATTCATCCCAAATTTTTTTGTAAAAGTGAGATCAATATTTTGAAAATACAAGCATAAATAGATCAAAATCAATGCGATACACACAAAGAGTATCTTTTTAGAATTTCAAAATTTTTAATTTCTTCATTCTCACCTAGATACTATTTTGCTTTCAAATGGAATCAATCAATCTTTTCAAAGCCGGCACTTAAACAATTAGTTAATGTTTGTTTATTAATTCTGTGTTTATAAACTTTGTTAGTACCTCAACAAATCAATATCTCCCCAAAACCTTAGCAAAGCCTATGGAGCTCTCTTTAATCTTTCTTTTTATTTTGATAGCCTATTTCATTAATCAATGGTTATTTGAAATTAAGCGCAAAAAACGCAGGGATTATTACAGGAATGTGTATTTAAAATCTGAAGATTGGCAAAGGAAAAGATTTGTTGTTCTAAGAAGAGATAATTGGCGTTGCGTTTATTGTGGCTCAAAAGCAAGCGAAGTACATCACAAAAGATATGCAAAGAAAAATATCGGCAAAGAACCTATTGATTGGCTTGTTTCAGTCTGCAGTCATTGTCATGATAAACAACATTCATAGCTCAAAACAATTAGCCCATTCATGCAAAAACTAAATCATTATCTTTTAGAATCTGGTTTTGGTCTAGAAGAAATTGAGCTTATCTCAAGTAAATTCAAGGAACAGAAATTCAAAAACTTGTTGAAGAATCTAAATCATTTGAGTTTTTAAACAGCGAAGAAGTTATCTATTCTCTTTCTAATATTAAAAATTTGGAATGATATATTGCTAAACTAAATCAAATTGGAACATTGTTTTAGAACTAAATCGCTAAACAAATAGAAGTCCAATTTCTAATAAAAAATCCATGAAAAAAGCCCTACTATTCTCAATCCTCTTTATTTGCTTCCTTCAAAAATCATTTGGACAATCAACCACTGAAATTCCAATGATTGAAGACTTCGAAGGAGATTCAACATGGATTTGGTCGCCATGGGAAGAGTGCACAATTCAACATTCGAAATTGAATAAAGGTTGTGCACATTCTGGCAATCTTGGCTTAAATTGTATTGATGATTGCTTCTGGAGAACAGATATTCAAATTGGTTTTCCCGCTCAGGTTCTCAGTTGTTGGGTGCGTTTTCAAAGAAATACAAATGCGTATTTGGGTTTTGCGATTACTACAGCTGTCAGCAAATTGGGCTACTATTTATGCGCCGCGCCAGAAAAAGGCTCATTTGATTTTAGAAAATCACCTGATTATACCTATCCAGATTTGAAGTCGGTTTCTCAAACCTACAAACTAAATGTTTGGTACAAAATGGAACTTACTTTTAATACCAAAACGAATGTAACAGGTAGACTTTATTCAAGCAATGGAAAACTTCTTAATACAATTTCGCTTGAAATACCAGATTTGGCTCCAGGTGGGATTGCTTTCAGAGGTCATTTTCTTCATGTTGATGAAATAAGAGCGGGCTCAAAACAAGCGAGAAAAGACAGTATTTTCTCGCCACAATTGGGCGTTCCATTGGTTCTACAGAACATTTTATTCGAAAGCAACAAAAGCATTTTGTTAAAACAATCTTTTATCGAATTAGATAAACTATCGGCATACTTAAAAAAGAATCCAAGTTTTAAAATCAGTGTTGCGGGCCATACAGACAATATTGGCAATGAAACCGACAATAAACACTTATCAGAACAAAGAGCCAAAGCAGTTGCTGATTACCTCATTAAAAGCGGAATAAACACAACAAACGTGAGTTATAATGGCTTGGGCAGTTCAAAACCAATAACAACAAATGAAACTGAAATTGGAAGGCAAAAAAACAGAAGAGTGGAAATTACGATAAGTAAGTAATATAGGCCCTATTTAGGGCTCGCTGAAAAAGACAGAAACAGGTTAGATTTTAGACGCTGCCAAATTATACCGAATACATTTTGTTAAAGTCCAATAAATTGGCCTAAACAAAATTGCCTCGGTATTAAACTATTTGATTTCATTTCTTTTGTTTTGTTTAAGATGTATATTAAATACTTCAATTTTGCAGCAACGAAAAAGATGGCCTTGTTTCTGGCTATATTTCATTTATTTTACATCCATAATTTGGGCTAAATTTACTATTCAAGACACACAATAAATTATCAAAACTTGCAAATTTTACAAGTTTTGATAATTTCCTTCGTATCTTTACCCCATGGCAAATTTCACAAATCGTAGAGAATACATTGAGAAAATACTGTCTTACAAAGACAAAGACCTTATTAAGGTTGTCAGTGGTTTGCGTAGGTCTGGAAAATCCACCTTACTAGAATTGTATAGAGAGCTATTACTAAAACTTGGTGTAGGTAAACGCCAAATTCAGTTTTACAATTTCGAGTTGCCGGAAAATTTTTTGAACAAAAATTGGGACGACATCTATTTTGACATCAAGAAAAAACTACAAGAAGATAAACGCAACTATGTTTTTTTAGACGAAGTTCAAAACATTCCGCTTTTTGAAAAATTGGTAGATGGACTTTTTGCAACCAAAAATGTGGATGTTTATATCACCGGCTCAAATGCATTTTTATTGAGTAGTGAATTAGCAACATTATTGAGTGGTCGCTATATTGGAATTTCTATTTTACCCTTTTCATTCAAGGAATATTTAACAGCAAGAAACTTCGACACAACGAATAAATATCTCAATTACGAAGCCTTGTTTTTTGATTATATCAACGAAACATCTTTGCCAAAAGGTGTTGAATTGCGTGAAAGCGGTTTTGATAAAATAAATGAATACCTGGATGCCATTTACACAACCATAGTTGAAAAAGACATTACGCAACGACACCAAATAAACGACAAACGAGCTTTTGGAAATATTGTAAAGTTTATTGCTTCAAATATTGGCAACGCACTTTCACCAAGCAACATTTCCAAAACTTTGAAACAAGACGGACAAAGCATACATCACGCAACAGTTGAAAAATACTTGGAATATTTGGTAGCAAGTTTTGTGTTTTACAAAGTAAACCGCTTTGATATAAAAGGCAAAAAACAACTTGCTACACAAGAAAAATACTATTTGGTTGATGTTGGATTACTCAACATTTTAGTTGGGAAATATAAAACAACAGATAGGGGGCATATTTTAGAAAACATTGTTTATTTGGAATTGCTTCGAAGGGGTTACAAAATTTGGACAGGAACAAGTCGCAACAGCGAGGTTGACTTTGTTTGTAAAACTCCTATTGGCGACATTGAATATTACCAAGTAGCTTGGCAAATGACCGACGAAAAGACCGTAGAACGGGAATTTGGAGCATTAGAAAAAATTGGCGACAACTACCCAAAAATTCTACTAACAACAGACTCATTTACGCAAAACCGAAGTGGTGTAAAACATTTGAATGTATTTAACTGGTTATTAGAATTACAATAATCGTGCAAAGAGTCAAAGATTTGAATGACTCTAAAAACATTAATATCCTATTTTAAAAAAGCCACTGTAAGTCGCGCTAGCTAAAAAAGACATAAATTGGTCTGATTTTTTAGCAATTGCTCTTAAAACCTTACAATTAAACTATTAAAATCCAGTTTAATTGATTGATAATAAATCATAATATAGATTTTCAGCATTCTCTATTTTATCTTTATCGAACAGCTAATCATGGCATGGTCTGAAAATTCTTGCACATGGGTTTGGTAGTTTTCGCTGCTGAATTTAGCATCATGGAAAATCTGATCGATTCTAAACGAGGGCATATTGCCAGTATAAGTTGTTGAAAATCCAGAACCAGATTCTACAAAAGCATCCTTCATTTCACCCCGAATAGTTTTGTAGGAATAACTCGTTGGAGTATCATTAAAATCGCCACAAAGTATTACCGGATAAATGCAATAATCCAGCTTTTCTCTGATTGCATCTGCCTGAACACATCTGATTTTGAAAGCATATTTCAGCTTCGCAATAATCCTTCTGATACCAAATACTGGAACTCCAGCTGTACCTGCTTTTGAGATGGTTTCAACCGTTTTGTAATCCTGCCTTTCGAATACGATGGATTTTAGATGTGTATTTACTACCCGCAATGTTTCACCTTGAAAAACCACATCAGCAAAAATTGAAAGATTGGCTGCTTTGTTTACCATTTCTACATAACCCTTGTTTACAATTGGATATTTAGAGAAAATACAAACTCCATATCCATTGGGATTGGCTTCACTTAAACCATCAGCATTTACAATAGAAAAATTTCTATAACGACGAAAAAACTCTCTGAACATGGGTCTTTCAAAGTTCCCACCTAAATTGGCAAATTCCTGAAAACAAATTATATCCGGATCTAATTCATCTAATTTCTGGAAGAACTTCACTGTATCTTGTTCGGGCTTATCGTAACCACCCATAAAGTGAGTATTAAAGCTGATGACATTCAAATAATCAGAACGATTTCCTTTTAAATCATGCTTTAATTGAAACTGAAAAAACTTTAATCCTGATGGAATTCCAATCAAAAACAAAGCAAGTGAAAGAAAAACCCGTTTATCCCAAAACAAGGCCCAGAAAGGAATAAAAACAAAATTTGTCAAATAAATCATTGGAAAAGCCAATCCAAAAATAGCTAGAGGCCAGAATGTTTTTGGGTCGATTTCAGGCGCTAATAAAGCTGCAATAAGTGGAATTGCAGCAATAATGTTTAAGCCAAAAACTATATGCAGAAATATGATTCTTTTACTCAATTCAATTGTCCTTTCCGAAGTTTCTTAAAATGTCTTTCTCTTTATCACTTAAATAACTCAATCCCTTTTGATTTATTTTCTCCAAAATCCTATCTACTTCCGCTTGTGTTGGTTTTTCGTTACTATTCACCTTCATGTAACCTGAACGGTGATGAATTTTTAAATTCGATTTTTCTTTCGGTTTGAACAGGTTTTCAATCCAATCAAAGAAACCACTCAGAAAATTATTGGCATAAATCTGTTTGATATAAAAATAACCAAATGCTGCCCCTCCAATATGAGCGATATGTCCACCCGGATTATCATATGGAATGCTGATTAAATCTAGCAAAAGCGTAAACAAAGCAATGTATTTCAATCTAACCGAGCCAATTAAAAACAAACTTAGTTCGTATTCCGGTAATAAGGTTGCAGTTGCAAAAACCACAGATAAAACACCGGCACTTGCTCCTCTTGCAGTAGAAATTTCAACACTCGGTATTAAGTAGGGAAAGACATGATATGAAACCATATAAACCAATCCACCAGCTATAGCTCCCATAAAATATGCCTGATAGGTTTTAGGATTTCCAAGGTATTGCTGTAATAGCTGTCCAATCCAGTAAAACCAAAGCATATTAAACAAAATATGCAAAAACCCTTCATGCAAAAATGTATAGGTTAACAAACTCCATGGCTGATAAATATACCTGGTAAAACTAGCAGGTAAAACCAACCAATCTAAAACCAATTTTATAATGCCATTTGAATTAAATAAACCCAATAAGCTATTAAGTACTCCAAAAACTATAAAAACAGCCACATTCACCATTATAATGCGAATAATGGCATTGCCTTGTTGAAACTTAAATTTTAATTCTTCTAATATCGACATGTATATCCTCCAAACCTAATTGAATTCATTGATTTAGCAAACTAATTAAACACAAAAAACCACCACACAAAGTATTTTTAAGTATAATCCAAGAATATAATTAGCAACCGTTCTTATCCAATTAAACCCTTGAATCAAGTATTAATTCCAATGTATTCAAGAGCGAAAATTCAATGTAATTGTCTAAAATCCTAATTATCAGTTGTGCCGATAGTTTAGTAGAAACTACTTCTATCTGTTTTATTCCAATATTTAATCAAAATAAATCCAAATAACATTCCGCCTAAATGAGCAAAATGCGCCACATTATCCATAGGATTATTTCCAAAACCATCCATCAATTCCATTCCACCCAAAACCAGGACGATGTACTTAATCTTAATAGGAAATGGAAAAAAGAACAAATGTATTTCACGATTTGGAAATAAAACTCCATTTCCCAACAACAATCCAAATACTGCTCCACTTGCACCAACCATTGGCGTATTAATTTTCCTTAACAATATAGCATTAGCGATTTCTTGTCCTGCTGCAAAATATTTAGGATTATCTGGGTCAACAGACCAAGCATATAGTATTTCACTAATGCCTTCTTTATTCATGAGCAAAGGGTCTTTTCTCAACAAAATATTCATTTGCTCATAACCTTGGTTTGCCATATACTCTGCAACGGCATCTTTAAGCTGAGAAATTTCTAAATAATTTACACCCAAATACAAAGCAGCTGCACCAAATCCAGTTATGATATAATAAGTTAAAAAGCGCTTCGGACCCCAAAAATTCTCTAAAAAGCTACCAAACATCCACAAGGCAAACATATTATAAGCCAAGTGAGAGAATGAGCCATGCATAAAAATATGGCTCACAATTTGGAAGGGTCTAAAATATTCTGAACTAGGAAAATACAATCCTAGTTTATCATTTAAATCGCCCCAACCACGGCTTAAAAATAACAATGAACCCATAAAAGCAAGTCCATTGATAATCATTAAATTTTTTACAACCAATGGAATTCCCGAAGTACCCAATGGTCTATATTGTTGATACATATCTATTTATTTACTTTCAAACATTTTGGCCAACTCATCTAAACCCAACATTTTTAAACAAGCCCTTCCATCTGGCGCAAACGAAGGTTCTTGACAAGCAAATAATTCATCAATTAAACGATTCATTTCTTCTGCTTGTAAACGAATTCCTCTTTTAATGGCAGCTTTTATCGCCAGCGTTTTTGCCA
>JBIPMI010000169.1:0-6854 GCA_044369215.1 Bacteroidia bacterium
AAAAGGTAAAAGTGCATATTATTTACAAGAGAAGTTACAGTATTAGCAATTTTATAGATGATTATCATGCCTTTAAAGGAAATGCATATGGATTGGCAAATACTTTAAGTCAGACCGCAATTTTAAAACCTCGACTCAGAAGTAAAAAAGTAAAAAGTCTCTATTTCTCAGGCCAATTAACGGTTCCAGGGCCAGGAGTACCTCCGGGAATCATTAGCGGAAAAGTTTGTGCGCTACAAATTTTGAAGGATAATAAAACAAATTAGGCCAAAATGAATTTATACATATACTTTATTGACCTGAATCAGGTTTTGGGGTTACAAATTTTAAGAAGAATCAAATGAAAACACTTTACGACCGGGTATCGATGAAAAGCAGTAAGCTGGTTACAAATGCTTATAGCACTTCATTTTCAATGGGCATTAAGTTTTTGGCATCCAGGTTCCATAATCCAATTTATGCTATCTACGGTTTTGTGCGCCTTGCTGATGAAATTGTCGATAGTTTTCATGATTTCGATAAAGCTAAACTATTAAACGAATTCAAAAGAGATACTTATCAGGCAATCGAGGAAGGCATCAGCATGAATCCTATTCTACAATCTTTTCAAGAAGTAGCCAATAGGTTTGGAATAGAAAACTACCTGATTGAAACTTTTTTGAAAAGTATGGAGATGGACCTTCATAAATCAGAATACGACCAAAATGGCTACGAAAACTATATTCTTGGCTCAGCAGAAGTAGTTGGTTTAATGTGTTTGAGAGTTTTTACAGAAGGTGATACCAAACGATATGAAGAGTTGAAACCCTTTGCGATGAAACTAGGTTCAGCTTTCCAGAAAATAAATTTCCTAAGAGATTTACATGCCGATTCAGAAGGTTTAGGAAGAATGTATTTCCCACAACTTAGAAACCAAAACTTCACAGAAGCAATCAAAAAAGAAATAGAAGCAGATGTTGCAGAGGATTTTGCATTAGGTTACCAAGGCATTAAAATGCTTCCTAAAGATGCAAGATTTGGAGTATATGTTGCCTATATTTACTATTCAAAATTACTGAATAAAATAACACAATTGCCTGCAGAATGTATCATGGAAGAAAGAGTTCGTATTTCTGATCAACACAAATATGCTTTATTCTTTGGTTCATTCTTAAGACATAGTTTTAATATGTTATAAAATGCCCTTTCTTTTTTTGATTTTCAGTTTTTTGTTACCCGCCAATAAGACTTTGAACGAGATAAGGTCATTGTACCATGAATCCATTTATTCATCTGAAAAATCGAAAGAAATAATCAATTATTTCGAAAATGAGCCAGGAAAAACACCAATTGAAATGGCTTATGAAGGAGCTTCCAGAATGGTTAGAGCCAAACATATTTTCTTTCCTCATGAAAAACTTTCAACATTTCAAAAAGGAAAAGTTCTGATTGAAGAAGCCGTTAAAAAAGAACCAAAATCTATTGAAATTCGATATTTAAGATTTAGCATACAATTAGGAAGTCCCAGTTTTTTGAACTACCGACAGAACCTTTCTGAAGATAGAAAATACCTGATTGAGCGCTATAAAGAAATACAAGACCCAGATTTTAAATTACGATTAAAAAACTTTTTAATAAAAGAAGCAAAGCTTAGTATTGAAGAGAGAAAAATAATTAAATAAATGTTAGAAGAAGTAATACTGGTAGACGAAAACGATAACGAAATTGGATTGATGGAAAAAATGGAAGCCCACGAAAAGGCTTTATTACATCGTGCATTTTCTGTTTTTGTTTTTAATAAAAAAGGAGAATTACTTCTTCAGCAAAGGGCTTTACATAAATACCATTCGGGTGGTTTGTGGACTAATACATGTTGCTCACATCCACGAAAAGGAGAACAGGTTATTCAATCGGCTCATAGAAGATTAATGGAAGAAATGGGTTTCGATTGTGAATTGGAACTAAAACATAAATTCATTTATAAAGCTCCATTTACAAATGGACTTACTGAACACGAATTAGATTATATTTTTACCGGTGAATATGAAGTAGCTCCTAATCCAAATCCTGATGAAGTGGCTTCATTCAGATGGATTGAGATGGCACAGCTTCAAAAAGAAATTGAAGAACATCCTGAAAATTTTACCGTCTGGTTTAGAATTATTTTAGACCAATATCTTCATACACTGGCTTAAAGTTTAAGTAAAAAGCTCATTTCTCCTCATCTTTGTAAAGCATGGCAGTTCATTATTTACTAAATAAAATAGCGGGAGGAGAAAGTGAAATCCTTGATTTCAAAAAAACCATCTCCTCTGCCTCGAAAATTGCTAAGACAATTTGCGCTTTTGCCAACCACAAAGGAGGAACTTTACTCGTGGGTGTTAACGATAATAAAACGATTTCCGGAGTAAAAAGTGAAGATGAAAGGTATATGCTTGATTTAGCTGCACAATTTTATGTGAAACCTACTATCGAATTAAAAATGATTGAATGGGAATTTGGAAATAAAGTTGTTATTGAAGCCGTTATACCTGAAGGACTCGACAAACCTTATTATTCAAAGGACGATGATGGCAAATGGTGGGCTCATATCAGGGTGAAAGACCAATCACTTTTGGCCAGCAAAATTGTGCTGGATGTTTTAAAAAGAAACAGTGGTAAACAACAAAATATTATCAATTATACCAGGCATGAAGAAGGACTCTTAAAGTACCTTCAGAAAAACGAAAAAGCTACATTAAAAGAATTGTGCCAGGCTTTAAATATTTCAAGATGGAGAGCTCAAAGAATTCTCGTTGCTTTGGTAAGCGCCGGAATTATCAGAAACCATACAACCGAGAAAATGGAATTCTTTACTCTAAGTTAGTCTAAAAACGCGTTTTGGCAGGAAATTTGAATTAAGTTAGAATAAAGATTTTAAGTCTTAATTTGCAAACCAAAGAAACTTATATGAGATACATTTTAATTATCTTAGCCATCGTATTATCAGGCTTTCAAGGAAACTCACAAACTAGTCCTCAAAACATGGAAATAGTTAAACGTTTTGTTTATTTCCTGGATAATGGATTCGAAAAAATAGATTTACTAAAAGTTCCTTCAGTTAAGCGTTCCTTTTTTAGTATTGGCAAACCACAATTAATTATTGCTGATAAAAATGATAAATCGAAGAAAAATTTGGTGAATTCATTTACAATTTTGGTTAAAGAAGGTGGCAATGAAGAGCATGGGAAATCTTATGTAAATCCATCACCTTTTACTACAGGCACTTGTAATTCAGTAATTTCAGCTCAAAAACCAAAAGCAACAATTACGTTTTTGGAAATAAAATTAAATGTTACTTTGCCTTCAACTGGAAGCAAATACAGCAATCCAATTGGAAGTTTACCTGTAGGATTTTTCCTTTATCTTGATTAGAAGCAATTAGTCGACTACTTTTGCGAAATCAAATCAGCAAAATTTATGAAAGTAGGCGTTGTAATTTTCCCAGGCTCCAATTGTGACCAGGATGCGATTTATGCATTTAGAAACCAGTTTGGCTGCGAAACAGTGGAACTTTGGCACAAAGACCATGATTTACAAAGCTGTGATTTAATTTTTCTTCCCGGCGGTTTTAGCTATGGTGATTACTTAAGAAGTGGCGCTATTGCCCGCTTTTCACCTATTATGCAAAACGTAATTGAATTCGCAAACAAAGGCGGACTATTAATGGGTGTTTGTAATGGATTTCAAATTTTATGTGAAAGTCATTTACTACCAGGTGCTTTATTGCACAACGACCACCAAAAATTCAACTGCAAAAATGTTTTCATAAAACCTGAAACAAATAATTCATTAATTACTTCAGGATTGAATTTAAATCAAGGATTTAAAATTCCTATTGCCCATGGTGAAGGAAGATATTATTGTGATGAAAAAACCTTGGCAGAATTAAAATCAAACGATCAGATTTTATTCAGGTATTCAGATGAAAATGGAAATATAAATGATTCTACAAACCCAAATGGTTCACTGGAAAATATTGCCGGTATCTGTAACAAAAATAGAAATGTATTTGGTATGATGCCACATCCTGAAAGAGCCATTGATGCTGAATTATACAATACTGATGGCAGAGGAATTTTCGAAAGTTTATTAAAACTGAGTTTGGTATAAGCTAAACTATATTCATCTTACACAAACCTTAGTATATTCCACTTAAGAAATAAAAAATCAGAAATACTGATTTTGATGTAATTCTTTTGTTTAAGTTAATCAAGCTTAAGCCAAGCTTAATATTTTTAAACCAGCAATCTTCCATCTAACTTTAACTTAAAACGCAGCTCTTTTTGATGTAATATTTTTACAGTCAAACACTTATAATATCAATTTATGGAAAAAAAATTGAAATAAAACATTAGCTTAACTCAATCTTTGAATATTTGGCGTATACTTGTAAGTATGAAACAATTATTCAAAATTCTATTCTTATGCCTTCCATTTTTTGGACTTGCACAAGAAAAAATTAAAACGGATACCACTTCAAGCAATATACCATTGCTTGAGAAAAAGAAAGGTGGTCAATTAGGTTTTTCTTTAAAAGCCGGCACTATGGGTGTTGGTGCTGAATTTGCAAAAAATCTTAATGCCAAAAGAACCATTAGTTTAAGACTTGGCGGTACTTATTTACCAGTTACCTACAACGGCCTTGAATTAAAAGTTGATGGAAGCACAATTGTGGCTGACATCAGTGGCAATTTAGGAAATGGTTTTTTAATGTTTGATTTTCATCCTTTTGGCAATGCTTTTAAAATTACTTTAGGGGGTGCAATGATGCTAACTAAAATTAACGGTGCTGCAAGAATGAAGGATTCTATTCAACAAGGTGAAATTATTCTTGCTCCTGAAAAGGTTGGACTCATTAACACTAGTATTACACATGAACCTTTTGCTCCTTATGCAGGAATTGGCTTTGGAAGAGCCATTCCTAAAAACAGAATAGGATTTAGTTTTGAAATTGGAACATATTATACAGGTGCTCCTAAATTAGATTTCGTTACAACGGGTTTATTAGAACCTACATCTGACCAAGAACCTGTATTACAAAAGGGTATTTCTGTTTACGAATGGATGCCACAAATGATGTTCAATATTACTTTTAAACTTGCTAAATAATCAAATCATGAAATTACTATATAAAGTCCTAAGCCTAGGTTTAATTAGCTTCTTAACGTTTTCTAATATTTCATGTAACAATCCTATTGAAGATTTAAAAATTACATTAAATACAGATATTTCAACTAACAATTATGGTGTTCGTGTTATTGATGCGAAAAATCCTGATGTTGCAGTTCAACAATTATCAATTCAAATTGTAGGGGCCGGAAAAAAATTCATTTATAATTCAGATGGAACCAGAATATTTAATGCAGAAAATGGAATATTTTCATTGTTGCTTGAACCAGGATTAAAACCAAGTGTTGAGAATCCTGTACGTTTTACCATTTTAATTGAATCTCCAGGCTATTTAAAAGCTGTTTTCCCGGTTGAAATTAACTCAGAAGGTAATCGTGCAATCGACATTCCTATGGTAAAGTTTGATGCACCTCCGGTTGGTGTTGCTTCTAAAACAGAAACGGTAACCGTTGATGCTACAAATGGAACTACAACAAGTATTAAAATTGTTGTTCCGGCTGAAAATGGTAAACAAGAAGCTGCAGAAATAAGCATTCCAGCAGGTACAAAAATGTTAGATGAAGAAGGAAAACCGGTTACAGGAACTGTTTCAATTGAAATGGTTCATTTTGATAACAGAAACCCTGAATCACTTTTATCATTTCCCGGTGGATTTGATGCTTCAAATGTAATTGGTCCGAACGGACAACAAATGGATCCAATCACTTTTGAAACTGCTGGTTTTATTTCAGTTGAAATGACTAGTGGAAACCAAAAAGTAAAATCTTTCTCAAACCCAATTTCTGTTAAAACAGAGTTGAATGCTGAAACAATAAATCCGGTTACAGGTCTTGCAATTGCAGAAGGTGATACAATTCCGGTTTGGAGTTTAGATACCAAAACAGGACAATGGAAATTTGAAGGAAACTCGAATGTTACCAAAAATTCTAGCACCAATAAATTAGAAGCTACTATGACAGTTCCACATTTAAGCTGGTGGAATTTAGATTACTTCTGGAATTCATGTACTTATGGGTCAACAGTAAGGTTTAATACCAATGTAAATTCTACATCTTTTAGATATATGGAATTAGTTAATGCAAATGGTTCTATTTACAGATATCTTTTTGACAATGTTGCTAACGGTAGTGTTTTGGGATTATACAGAGCACCGAATGGTATGAGATGCAGACTTCGAGTATACTCTGGAACAAGTTATTTCAACAAAGGAACTTTAATAGGTCAAACACCACTTTTTAATCTTTGTGGTTCAAATCAACAACTTAGTTTAACCTTACCAGTTCCAAAAATAGTTAATATTGATATTGCAGGAAATTGTGAAGGAAATGGAAGAATACTTAGACCATCTGTATATGTTTACTACAAAAAAGTAGGAAATGGCTCATTTAATTACCTTGGCTATTTAAACAATGGTAGAATGATTACTGACCAATTTGAAATTGGACAAACTTATATATTTGGAACTTACTATTCGGGACGTTGGTATGAATACACACGTACAATAGACAGAACAAATTATATTGAAACTATGAGTCTTCCAGCGACAACTCCAGGTTGTAGATAATAGAATTTTTTTCAAAAAAAGCGGTACCTGTTTTTCAACAAGTACCGCTTTTTTTATATTGTTGGATTATGAATTTACAGCAAAAGAAGCTTGGTTTTCCTTGGCTTTCTTTTTACCTCTGAAGAATAAAAACAGATTG
>JBIPMI010000170.1:0-6848 GCA_044369215.1 Bacteroidia bacterium
CCTGAGTTTGCGGGCGCTATGGCTGTGCGATACAAGAAGCGACCGGCAGGAAGCTCTCTTGTGCGCTACAGACATGCAGACTGCAAATGAAGGGTAGGAGCGGATTGCCTGCTCTGTTTGCTTGATTCAATTTTTATTGATAAACCGAAAATTTGTGGCAAACAGACACGCCCAAAAAAAAGAATTTCGTGGGTGTTTTGCTTGATCTATTTTATCAATTTTGCTTAGCTGCTAAATCCTATCTTTGCCGCATGTTTTTACTTACTGAATACGCCCACGCTGCTGGTTGTGGTTGCAAAATTGCTCCGGCTACTCTTCATGAAATTTTAGGAAGCAGCAGAAATAGCAAAGAGTTTCATCAATTACTTGTTGGAAATTCATCAAATGATGATGCTGCTGTTTGGGATATTGGTAATGGCATGGCGGTGATTAATACTGTCGATTTTTTTATGCCGATTGTGGATGATGCTTTTCAATTTGGAAGAATTGCCGCTGCGAATGCCATTTCGGATGTATATGCTATGGGCGGAAAACCTCTTTTTGCCAATGCCATTTTAGGTTGGCCAATAGATGTTTTGCCCGTTGATTTAGCGGCCCAAGTAATGGCTGGAGCCAAAAGTATTTGTGAACTAGCAGGCATTCCAATTGCCGGTGGACATAGTGTTGATGCAAAGGAACCTTTGTTTGGACTTTCGGTTTGTGGTTCTGTACAAATCAATCATATCAAAAAAAACAATACTGCTAAAGTTGGAGATTTGTTGTTTCTAACAAAAGCCTTGGGTACCGGAATTGCTGCTACAGCTCAGAAACGCAAATTAAAGGCTGATTCGGCTTTAAATGCAGCAATTGATAGTATGTGTACATTAAATTCAATTGGTGCAGCATTAGCAAATATAAATGGTGTAAATGCCATGACAGATATTACCGGTTTTGGTTTGATAGGACATTTAATCGAAATGTGTGAAGGGAGTCAGACTTCTGCAAAAATCACTTCATCTAAAATAAAAGCGATAGATGGAATTGATGAATTACTTCTTCAAAATTGCATTCCTGATAATACTTACAGAAACTGGAATGCCTATGAAAAAAAGGTTTCAGGTATGGCTGATATGCGCTCCTTTCAATTATTAAACGATCCGCAAACATCAGGAGGATTGTTGATTTCAATAGCACCTGAATCGGCAAATGAGTTGATTGATTTATTCAACAAAAACGGATTAAACGATTTTATAGAACCAATCGGAATGATGTTGGAACAGTCGGATTTTTCGATTTATTTAGAAGCTTAAATTTAGTTTTTAAATAGAAATGTAATTGCGTTTGACTGTTTGTTTCTTATAACAATTCTGCGAATCTTCTTGGTACATTCTATTCTTTGATGATGATAAAAATCCATCCAATCATTATCTATAAATGAGAAGATTCATTTATTTCCAATTTCCTAAAATCCCAGAGGGATGACATTATAGTAGTAAACAAAAATGAATGAATTTTCCTCACCTCAAAACAGACGCGAACCTTCGGTTCGCGTCTGTTTTGAGGTGAGGAAGTCTTACTAAATTTAATGGTAAAGAAACGGATATTCGTTTTCTGGATTTATTAAAAATACTAATGGTATTCATGCGGATATTGGTATAACATTTTTAATGATAAGCCATTTTTATCTGGTGATAGAAGGAAAAATTTGATTAGTTAGTTCGCGTTTTGCTCTTGTTCTGAACTAATTTCAGAATAAAAAGCAAAATGAAAACTTTAGTAACAACAGGTTCTTTGTGCCTGCTTCTGTTCAGCTGTGGCCCGGCTGCCGAAGAAAAAGCAAAGGTGGAAGCAATGAGGCTCCAAAATCATGAACAAGCCGAAATACGAACTGCTGATTCTTTAGCGGCTTCTATTGAATTAAATCCTAACAATCCCCTGCATCAAAATGTTGCTCGAACAGCACGAATTAAAATTGAAGTCAGAGATTGTAAACAAAGCAATTTGTTAATCGAAAGCTGGATTGCTGAATATGGTGGTTTAATTACCTCTTCTAAACTAAACAATGATATCATTGAAACATGCATTCTTCCATTTAATAATGATTCATCGAAGGAATTAAGAAGAATCAGAATTGGACAACATATTCAATTGAAATTGCCTCAAGTTTACTTAAATTCATTGCTTAGAAAACTCGATTCTATTGCCGTTTTTGTTGAAGAACGTGAACAAACAGCAGAAAATGTTGGACTAGATTTGTTAGATAAGAAACTAACCATTTCTAGATTAAAGGCTGCTGATTCAAAGGTAATTAAACCTAAAACAGAGGTTCAGACTTTATTTGCTCAAGATGTATTAATCGACAGAAAAGCCCAAAGTGATGATGCTTTAATTCATGGTTTGAAAATACAGGCAAGGGTTGATTACAACGAGGTGCAAATAGAATTATTCGAACAGGAAAAAGTGATACAAAGAATTATTCCTAAAAAGGATTCGATTCGTAATGAGCCTAATTTTTTTATGAAAGTTTGGATAGCAATTTTAGATGGCTGGAAGATGCTAGAATTTATATTCTTATTTGTCATTAGAATCTGGAGTTTATTGTTGTTTGGAATTATAGCATTTGTGCTTTATAAAAGGTTTAAAAACAGAATCTAAATTCATTTATGCTGAAAAACCGGGGATTTTTCTCCGGTTTTTTGCTTTGATAAGGCTGAGATTAATCAGATTATAATACATTTTTTGAAGTTACATTCGATGAATGAAAATCTTTACAGCTCAGCAAATTAGAGATTGGGATGCAGCCACAATTCAGCAAGAACCTATCTCTTCTTTTGAATTAATGAATAGAGCGGCAAATGCTTGTATAGAGCCTATTTTGGAAATTTTTGCAACGAAAAATTATAGGCAAATTTGTTTGGTTTGCGGCAATGGAAATAATGGTGGAGATGGTTTGGCAATAGCTAGAATTTTGCATGCCAAAGGATTGCCTCTTGAAGTATTTTTACTTTCTGAAAATGGGGCTTATAGTCAAGATTGCGCCAAACAACTAGATAGAATTAAAGCTGAGAATTTTTTGCATCCACATTTGATTTCTTATTTCCCTAAAATTACTTTTAATGCTTCCGATTTACTCATTGATGCACTGTTTGGAACCGGAATTAACAGGCCTTTAGAAGGATTGGCTTCTTTTACTGTTGAACAAATGAATTTATCGAATGCAGATATTGTTTCAATAGACATGCCTTCAGGTTTACCTGCAGATATTTTTGATGCATCAGAATTAAATCATTTAATTATAACAGAAGCTACTTTTACCTTATCAATTCAAGTTCCTAAGAAATCATTCTTTTTTGCGGAATCAGCAAGATTTGTTGGTGAATGGAAACTCATTCCGATTGGCTTATTAGAAGAATATGAAGTAAAAACTGAAACACCATTAAGCTATCAAAATTCAAATTCTTTCCCTAAATCCATTCGTTTGCAAAACAAATTTTCTCATAAAGGAACTTATGGTCATGCTTGTTTAATTGCAGGCTCATATGGAATGGCAGGAGCTGCGGTTTTATCAGGAAAAGCTGCTCTTCGTTCGGGATTAGGTTTGTTAAGCATTCATGCTCCCGCTAGCTTAAATAATATCCTTCAAATAAGTTTACCTGAGGCAATGTTTCATGCTGATGAAGATACAAATGTATTCTCAACTTTACCTGATTTAGCCAAATTTTCTGCAATTGGAATTGGTCCCGGTTTAGGTAAATCTGATGCTACAAAAAAAGCACTAATTCAACTGCTTAAAAAGGTTGAAATTCCTATTGTAATAGATGCAGATGCTTTGAATCTTTGTGCGGAATTAATACATGAAAATTCAGCTTTTACGTTTCCCAAACATGCCGTTTTAACGCCACATCCAAAAGAAATGGAAAGATTGGTAGGACATGCAGCAAATTCATACGATTTATTCAATAAGGCAATTCAGTTTGCGCATAAACACCAAGTAGTAATTGTATTAAAAGGTGCTTATACAAGAATCATAAATTCCGATTATTCTGTCTGTTTTAATACCACAGGAAGTTCCTTGTTATCAACTGCAGGTAGTGGTGATGTTTTATGTGGAATGATCACTTCATTTTTAGCACAAGGATTTAATCCATTATTGGCTGCAAAGTACGCAGTAAATTTACATGGAAAATGCGCGGATAGTTTGAAAGAAAAGGGTAGGAGAGTTGCAATAGCTTCAGATATTATTGAAGAAATTCCGTTTTTACTTTAACTCAAAATTCCCTTTAATTTCTTTCAGGTAATTGAAGTTTTCATTGGCAACTATCAAACATCCATCTAAATCGGCGTAGTCTGTTATTGCTGCCAGATAAAAAGCTGATGAAATGCCTAAGGTACTTTCAACCATACAACCAACCATGGTTTTCATGTTTCTTTTTTTACCTTCTTTAATCAAACTGATTCCATTATAAAACGAACCGGCTTTCATCAGTTTTATATTGATACCATGAAACTGAGTTTCCAATTCATCAAAATCAGGATAATCGATAGCACTTTCGTCTGCCATTAAAGGCAAGTTTATTCTTGATTTTAAATACTTATAAGCTTCAACATTTGATGATGCAATTGGCTGTTCAATAAATTCAATGTTTAGTTTTTCAATTGATTTAGAAAATTCAAGAACCAAATCCGGATTTCCCCAGGCTTCATTGCCATCAATCATTAAAGCTTGTTTGCTGAATTCCCTTATTTTTAAAATGTTTTCTAATGCATTCTCTGCATTTACTTTCACTTTTAAATATTGAAAACGTTCCAATTCATACTCTTGGTAAAAATATTTCAGTTCTTCAATAGGCATGATTGGTAAAGTATAACAAGTACTGATTTGTTTTTTAATTGGAAGTCCTAAAAACTCAGGTATACTTTTTTTACTTAAACGCGATAAATACATCACATAAGCTGATTCAATGCCGAATTTTAATGAATTTGGTATTTCTAATAGTCTTAATTTTAGTTCGAATTCCTGATGAGGAATATGTGATACAGTTTTTAAAAAGTCTTTTATCTCGTCAAATGAACTTAAGATTTTTTCAGAGCTTTCACCATATCGGATATTGGGCGCTATTTCTCCAAGTCCTTCATATTTGCCATCTGTACAAACGATAACAAAATTTTGTTTGAAGTCACTACTGTTCCTGGAAATCTTCCAAGTGTATTTTAACTCTAATTTCAGGGGTTCAATTAGCCAATCCATAAAAGCAATATAGGAATTGAATTTAAAAATTCTAAACCAATTCTAATTAAATTTTACTTTACACTTTCCACGTACTTTTCAAAACGTTTTACTGAAATGTTTTTTTCGATTTCAATTTGATTTTCCATTAAGCCAATTAATTGTTCTGCCATATAAGGTGCCCACATGATTCCTTTTGTGCCTAAGCCATTGAGTACAAACATATTCTTGTTAGTTTTATGTTCACCTAAAACAGGAAATCTGTCTTTACTTGCCGGCCTTATTCCTGATAAATGTTCCACTATTTCGTACTCACAATTTAATAAAGCATCCAGTTTTTCTTTCAGTTCAATTTTTCCGTCTTCATCAGGTTCCGGATTGGTTTTTCCCCACCTGTAAGTTGAACCTGCTTTAAAAATTGAATCACCTTGAGGCACCAGATATAAGCCTTTTTTCCAAATTCTATTTTGAGGAATATGTTCACATTTCAGTTTAAAAACATCACCTTTTGCAGTCACCATTGGTACAAATGAAAAGTATGGGTTTTGGCTGATTTCAAATCCTTCACAGAAAACAATTTTTTCAGCAATGATATCTTTGTAAGTATAGCCATCATTTGTTTGTTTTAGTGATGGAAAATCAAATTCCTCTTCAATCAAATTCCCTTGTTCTATCCAGTTTTTTCTAAGAGCCGGAAGTAATTCTTGGGTTTGTAGCCAGCCTGTAGTAAGAATTTCGAATGCTCCTAATTCATCTTTAAAACCATCCACTTTTTGTGGGGATGTATTTAGATGTTCCATAAACAATTCATCTTCTGCTTTTAAAGAAAAATCGTTTTGTTCTTTGATGCTGGCAAAACATTGGTAAGTTGGCATTTCAGTTAAGAATTTTTTTGAGAAAAATTCCTCCATTTGTCCGTACCAGTTTCTTCCACTTTCCAGCATTTCTTTCCATTTCCAGGCCAGTACCATTCGTTTTCCTGAAACAGGATTATACATTCCGGCAGCTACAGAACTTGAATGGAATTTTTGCTGTTTGTTGATGATAAATACAGTTTTACCAATTTTTTGCAACTGAAATGCTAATACTGAACCTGCTATTCCCTGACCTATAATTATATAATCAAATTGTTTCATCGTTTGGTTTTTGAGCCCTTAACATGTGTTTTTTACCCGGAGGTCCATCAATTCTTTTTACAACAAATCCAGTTTCTCTCATGGCTCTTTTTACATCACCTTTGGCTGAGTAGGTAACCAAAATCCCACCAGGTTTTAATGATTGAAATAGTTTCGAAAATATTTCTAAACTCCACATTTCAGCTTGTTTATCGGGAGCAAAGGCATCCATTAGAATTAAATCAAAATAAGCTTCATTACTAAAATTGAATTCTAATAAATCAGCTTTTATTTTCTTTAATTCAAAATAACTATTGATGGAATATTTTTCTTCCCAAGCTATTTCATGTACTAAATTAAAATTTGAATCTTCTTTTTGATAGGGTTTAAGTTGGTTTATTAAGCTAATATCTATCGGATATTTTTCTATACTTTCAAAGTAGATTTTATGTTGAAGCATTTGAGCCATTTCAGAGAACAAAACTGCATTTAATCCTGTTCCAAATCCAACTTCAAAAACACGAATT
>JBIPMI010000171.1:0-6818 GCA_044369215.1 Bacteroidia bacterium
TTTCGAAACAGTTGTAGGTTTTGCCCTATCAAAGAATTCAGGAAACGCAGCCGGTGCATCTCGTCAGGATGTACCATTTAATTCATGGGATTTTGCTGATTTTACTGCAGCAACAGGCACAAATACTGCAACTAATCCATCTGCACTTGATGGATATTACTACCAATATTTCAGAAGAAATTTATCTTCATTTGCTCGTGTAAACTACGATTATAATGATAAATACCTTGCATCTGCTACTATCAGAAGAGATGGTTCTTTTGCATTTGGTATCGATAACAAATATGCAAACTTTTATTCCGGTTCATTAGGTTGGGTAGTTTCAAAAGAAGATTTCTTCAAATCTGAATTTGTCAACAACTTAAAAATCAGAGGAAGTTATGGTGCAATTGGTAACGAAAACGTTAATCCTCAATTTGTTGGTATTATAGTTGGTGGTCCAAGTTATGGTCCAACAGGAAACAGTAACGGATATACATTTGGTGATGTATTTTATCCTGGTTCAACAGTAGGTTCTGCTGCAAATCCGGCTTTAAGATGGGAAAGACAAATTCAATCAAATATTGGATTTGATTTGATTTTCCACAAATACAAATTCTCTTTAACAGCAGATTTCTTTACAAAAGAAGTTGATGGATTGTTATTTACTCCATCTGCATCATTTTACTTGGGAACTGTTCCAATTCCGACAGCAAATATTGGTTCTACAAGAAGCACAGGTATTGATATAACTTTTTCATACCATGAAACAATTGCTAAAAAAGTAAAAATGAGCAATTCAATCACAGTAACATCTGCTAAAAATGAAGTAACTGCAACCAATACAGACGGAACTGCGAAAATATTTGGTGGTTATTATTTCAACGGACAATCCCAAAGCGTTACTGTGTTTGAAAAAGGATTTTCACCTGGATATTTTTATGGTTTTAAAACTGATGGTTTATTCCAAAATGAGGGTGAAATCGCAGCACATGCAACTCAAACCGGAGCAAAACCAGGTGATATAAGATTTGTTGATGTTAACGGTGATGGTATTATTAATGCTGATGACAGAACTGAAATTGGAAATCCATTCCCTGATTTTACTTTAGGTTGGAATTTAACTTTGGAATACGGAAAATTTGACCTTTCTGCATTTACATATGCTTCTGTTGGAAATGATATTTACAGAGCTTATGAGCGTAATGCAAACTTTACTAACAAAGACAGAAGAATTTTAGCAAGATGGACAGGTGAAGGTTCTACTAACGATGCGGAAAATCCTAGATATTCTTTTGTTGATGCCAACAACAATGCAAGAGTATCAGATAGATATGTTGAAGATGGTTCATTTATAAAACTAAAAAACTTGCAAATTGGTTATACATTACCAAACATATTGAAGAAAAGAAACTTCAATAAATTAAGGGTTTATGTTCAAATTAAAAATGCATTCATAATTACCAAATATTCAGGTTTCGATCCAGAAATAGCAGGTGGTGTATTGGATACAGGTATTGATAGAGGAGCATATCCACAAGCACGCATTTATTCATTCGGTGTAGATGTTAAATTTTAATTATATCACTAAATCATACTAAAATGAAAAGAATTTTATCAAACATATTGATGTTGACATTGGTGATAAGTTTATTGTCATCATGTAAAAAATGGGTTGAATACAGTCCCCGTGAAGATTTCAGACAAACTGAATTAGACTATTTAAGGTCGGAAAACGACTACAGAACCATGACCGTGAGTGTTTATACACCATTACAATGGTTGAATCAATCTGTAGTTGTTGGAGAAATTGCTTCTGACAATGCAGTAAGTGGTGGTGAAAATGCATCAGACGTAATTTCATTACAACAAATCGACGATTATACTCATACGCCAATAAATTCCACCTTAACAGAATTGTGGCAATCTGCATACGAAGGAATTAATCGCGCGAATTACCTTCATCAATATAAAAACCAAAATCCTTCAGGAACTGTAGTTTCATTTGCTGGTAAAGAAGCATTATTTGGTGAAATCTATTTTTTAAGAGCATACTACTATTTCCATTTGGTTAGATTTTTTGGAGATGTTCCTTTGTTTGTTGATGGTCGTTTAAGTTTAGCTGATTCAAAAACTTTAAAAAGAAGTTCAAAAGCAGATGTTTACAAACAAATTGAAGCTGATTTGCAAGCTGCAATTATTGTTTTACCGGCATTTCAAACTCAAAGTGGCAGAGTAACTAAACATGCGGCTGAAGCTTTATTAGGTAAGGTTTATTTATACCAGGAAAAATATACTGAAGCTGCTGCCATGTTAGAAAATGTAGTAAGTTCAAACGCTTATACATTGGTTCCTAACTTTGCAAGTATGTTCTTATCGAGTGGCGAAAACGGACCAGAATCGGTATTTGAGATTCAATATTCAAATGCCACTCCATATTATAATTGGGGAGCTGTAACAAGAGGTCAAGGTAATTATGCTATTCAACAATGCGGTGTTAGAGGTTTAAATGGTTCTGATTCTATGCCTTATGCAGCAGGTTGGAGTACTAATTTACCAACAACAGATTTAGCAAATGCTTACCAAGCTGGTGACCAAAGAAAAAATGCAACCATTCTTGATATTGAAGCATACAAAGCTGCTCACCCAACTTACAATATTACGTACCAAGTAGCACCTTATAAAAACACAGGTTTATACAGCCAAAAGTTTTTGCCTAGAAAAGGACAAACTTCAGGTCAGGTAGAGTTAAATTATTTAAATAACTACAGAACTATCAGATATGCTGATGTTTTATTAATGGCTGCTGAAGCAAATGCAAAAGCACCTGGCGCAAATGAAGCAAAAGCTAAAGAATATTTAAACATGGTTAGAAAACGTGCTTTTGGCGATGATAATCATGATATTTCTGCAAGCGGAGCTGCTCTTCAACAAGCAATTCTTGATGAAAGAAGATTAGAATTAGCAATGGAAGGCGAGCGCTTTTTTGATTTAGTTAGAACAAAAAATGCGGCAGTAAAAATCCCTGGTTTTGTAACAGGTAAACATGAGGTTTTCCCAATTCCTTTGGATGAGGTTGTGATTTCAGGTTTAAGTCAAAATCCAGGTTATTAATCATTAATTAAAATTAACAAAATGAAATTAACCAAATATATAAGTGGCGTATTTGCCATAATGGTTTTAATGATGGCTTGTAAAAAGGATAAGTCGGATGATTTGTCTTTCATTGATTCAGCCTCAGCACCCAAAAATTTATCAATGGTATTTGATATTACCCAGGATAATACGGGCAAAGTAAATATTCTTCCAACAGGAGAAGGTGTTTCTTATTATGAAATTTATTTCAGAGACACAACAACTATTCCGGCTAAAGTTTTACCAGGAAAAAGTGCTTCACATATTTTTGGTGAAGGCCTATTTACTGTGAAATTAAAAGCATTCTCTGCTTCAGGAAAATCAACTGAATTTACCAAAGAATTAACAGTAAACTTCAAAGCTCCTGAAAACCTTGATTTAGTTGTTACGAAAGATCCTGAAAATAACTTTAAAGTAAAAGTTTCAGCAACCGCTTTGTACGAAACCAGCTTCAAAATTTATTTTGGTGATGTTGACAATGAAGACCCAATTACTTTTAATGAAGGTCAAACTGTTGAACATACCTATGCAAAAGTTGGTACTTATAAAATGAAATTGGTTGCTGTTAGTGGCGGTGCTGCTAAAACTGAACTTGAAAAAGATGTTAAAATTGAAGACCCATTGGTGCTTCCATTAACATTTGAATCTCCAACATTAAATTATACATTCACTAATTTTGATGGAGGTGGAGTTACTATCATCGACAATCCTAATAAGTCAGGATTAAATACAAGTAACAAAGTTGGTAAAATGATTAAAAGTGCAGGTCAGCCTTGGGGTGGAAGTTTCATCAATATGGGTTCAAGCATGAATTTTACAGATAACAAAATCTTCAAAATGAAAGTATTTTCGCCACGTATTGGTGCTAAAGTTTTGCTTAAAGTAGAAAACCAAGCTACAACAAGCACTAATTTTGAAAAAGAAGTTGTTACAACTGTTGCTAATGCTTGGGAAGAATTAATTTTTGATTACAGCGCAATTGATGCAACAAAAGAGTACAACAGAATAGTTTTGATTTTCGAACTTGGCACTAATGGCAATGGTTCAGCAAATTTCACTTTCTTATTTGATGATATCAGTCTTGTAAAATCATTGGGAACTGAACTCCCTTTAACTTTTGATGTTACTGGTGTTGATTATACTTTCACTAATTTTGATGGTGGTAATGTAACTATTGTTGACAATCCAAGTGTAGGAGCTTCAAATCCAAGTGCTAAAGTTGGTAAAATGATTAAAGGTGCCGGTCAGCCTTGGGGTGGGTCTGTATTAACTTTAAGTTCTCCAATTAATTTTAGCAACAGCAAAACCTTCAAAATGAAAGTTTATTCTCCAAGGGTTGGTGCGAAAGTTTTGTTAAAGGTTGAAAATGCAACTGATGGTGGAATAAATTTTGAAAAGGAAGTTGTAACTACCGTAGCAAATGGTTGGGAAGATTTAACATTCGACTATTCAGCTATCAATACCGCTAATTCATATTCAAAAGTGGTTATTATTTTTGAGTTAGGAACACAAGGTGATGGTTCCTCAAACTTTACATTCCATTTCGATGATATCCGTCTTAATTAATCAGATTAACATGAATCCAATAAAATTAACCGCAAGTATTTTGTTATCAGGAGTGATGTTCCTGAGCGCTTGCAAAAAGGAAAAATATACATTCGGAGATATTAAAACTCCGGAATCTCTTGATATGAGTTTAACAGTGGCCGGCGTTTCTTCAACTCAACCTGATGGTGATGGTAGTGGAAGTGTAGATTTCAAAATAACTGCTACAAATGCATTAACTTATCACATCGATTTTGGTGATGGAACTTCAAAAGAAGTTCCATCCGGAATGATTACTTATAAATATAGAACTCCTGGAACAAAAACTTATCAAGTTGTTGTAAATGCAATTGGAAAAGGTGGAGTGATGAGTACTGTAACTAAATCGGTAAGTGTTTTTGTGGCATTTGATATTCCTCCTTCAATCATTGAGTTTTTAACTAAAGGTTCATCTAGAACATGGGTTACAGCAAAAGAGCAATTGGGTCATTTTGGTGTAGGTCCAACAACTGATTTTACACCAATTTATTATGCTGCTACACCAAATTCAAGAGAAGCTTGTGCTTATGATGATGAAATTATATTCACAAAAGATGGTGCAAGCAATATTTCGATGGAAGTAGTAAATAAAGGTGAGTCATTTTCGATTGAAGCAGCAACTGCATTTTATGGTTTTAGTGGAAAAGATGGTTGTTATGCAATCAATACAGGAGGCAAAAAGAACCTTGCTTTTATGGATGCAAGCACAGGTTCAACAAGCTCAAATTCAACCCAAATTCAGTTTATTGTTCCTGGTAACGGAATCATTAACTTTGGAACCGGCGCAACTGAATATGAAATTTTATCAATTTCTGATACTGAAATTCATTTAAGAAGCGTTGGCGTAACAGGATTAGCCTGGTACATGAAATTAACACCAAAACCATAATATGAAAATTCACAGACTTCTAATTGTTTTACTAATTACTGTATTCATTTCATGCAGTAAGGCACAGTCGCCAACACCGGAAGATGTTGCTCCAACTGAGTTAACCCTAAAAGCTACACCTAGCACTGATAACAGTGGTAATGTACTATTTGAAGCTAAAGCAACGAATGCTGTAGATTATGAATATGATTTTGGAAATGGTGTTTATAAATCAGTTGCAACTGGTTTAATTACCTACAAATACCCCAAAGGCGGAACTTATACAGTTAAGGTAATTGCAAAAAGTTCAGGAGGTAAATTAGTATCACAAACTACAAAAGTAACAGTAGGAGTTGGATTAGCTCTGATTTGGTCTGATGAATTTAATTCTGCCGGAGCTCCTGATGCTTCTAAGTGGGGATATGATATTGGAACCGGTTCTGGTGGATGGGGAAATCAGGAATCCCAATATTATACCAATCGTGCAGATAATATTGTGGTATCTGATGGTACATTGAAAATTATTGCTAAAGCAGAAGATTTCAGTGGAAGTAAATACACTTCTGCCAGAATTCAAACCAAAGGCAAATTCTCTTTCCAATATGGTAGAGTAGATGTAAGAGCAAAACTGCCTGTTGGCGGTGGAACCTGGCCTGCAATTTGGGCTTTAGGAGATGATATCAATACAGTTGGTTGGCCTGCTTGTGGAGAGATAGATATCATGGAGCATGTTGGAAATAGCTTAAACAAAGTGCATTTCACACTGCATTATCCCGGACATAGCGGAGGAAATGCAACCGGAACCAGTAAAATGATTCCAAATGTAACTACCGAGTTTAAAGTGTATTCAATCATTTGGACAGCAGAATCCATCATATTTTTGGTTGATGATGTGCCTCAGTATACATTCCCAAATAATTCATCTGTTCCTTACAACAAAAAATTCTTTATGATTTTAAATGTTGCTATGGGTGGAACATTTGGTGGTGCCATCGATCCTGCTTTTAAATCAGGTACAATGGAAATCGATTATGTAAGAGTTTATCAATAAGAGATCATTTTTTTAAAAATTAAGAGCGGCTTGTTTAATCAGGCCGCTCTTTTTATTTATAAATTCAAATCATAAGAAGTGCTTCTTCCTCCTCCTTTTGGAAGCATCCAGCCGTTGTCTCTGGCATCCTGTAAATCTCTTGTAGCAGTTGCTTTAGAAGCTTTAGTTATTCCCATATATTTAGCTGTATTCATACCTCCT
>JBIPMI010000172.1:0-6744 GCA_044369215.1 Bacteroidia bacterium
AGAAATACCTTTAATTTTGATATAGGTTCAAGCATAAAATTTCCCCTAGAAGCAAGTGTTTATGATATTCATGGCAAACTCGTTTTGCAAAAACAAGTACATGAAGCTACCTTTGAATTGGATTGTTCAGCTATTTCGGCAGGATATTTGAGTGTAGAATTGGTCAATTCAGATTTTCGAAAAGTATACAAACTGATTAAAACAGATTAGATTCCTTGAAACATTTATTTATACTATTTATATTATTTACATCATTATTTGCTACTGCTCAAACAGATAGTATTCAGCCTGTTCAGATAAAATATTTAACAAGTTACTCAACTGAGCAACAAATAAATAGAGGACTCGAAAAAGTGTTTATTGATAGTTCTTTAGCCGCAAATGAAACATTCCATCCGCTCTACAGAAATCTGACTGTATTCCAGGATTTAGGATTTATTTTAAGTCCTTATACCAACCAACACTTTCAGATTAATCGTAATTCTGGTTTTAATTTAAGCGCCAATCCTTATTCAATTTATTTTAAAACTCCTGAAACAGCTAAATACTATAATTCAAAAGTTCCTTATGCTGATTTTTCATACGTTCAAGGAGCAAATGCTTTGTTGATGCTTGATGGAAAATTTGCAGTGAATGCTACACCCAGACTAAATTTCGGAATTGATTATTCAAGAATTACCCAGGATGGTTTTTATTTAAGGCAATTTACCACCGGATATTTTACTCAGGCACATACCAATTATTACAGTAAAAGTAAAAGATACAGGTTACTTGCAAACATCAATTGGAACAGAGGAGTTCATGACGAAAACGGAGGAATTCAAAGCGACTCATTGTTCGAAACATTGGTTGGAACCAACAAATCAGTTCCTGTTTATTTAAATAGTTCCCAAAGTAGATTTAAACAGTTTAATGCTTATGCCAAACAGTATTATTATTTGGGTAGCTCAGAATTGATAGTTGATGAAAATGAAGATTCCGTTAACTTAGTAAAACCTGTAGCCTATTTATCGCATACCATCAATTACGAAACTGAGCAATATTTTTTCGATAATATAAATGGTGATAGTGCCTTTTTATTCCCGGGGTTAAACTTAGATAGTTCTTATATTTTTTCTGATTCAGTTGGCAAAAAAGTATTAAATAACAGATTTGCATTTGGCACATGGAAGACAGATGAAAAGAGGAATTTATTTGCAGAAGCAGGATTAAATATCCAGAATTTCAGCATTCATACTTACTCTGGTTATAGAGGTGAGTTTAATGTAATTGCTGATGGAATTTTAGAAAGAGCACCCAAATCAAAAACAGATATTGGATTAAAAGCACAGGGCCAATTTTGTTTATTAGGATATAATATTGGCGATTTTCAAGCAACTGGAGAGGTAAAACTCATTTTTAAAGGATTGGATGTTACAGGTTCATTCAGCAATTATTTGTATAAAGCTGATGAAGTAATGTTAAGGTATCAATCGAATCCATTTGTTTGGAACAACAATTATTCTAAAATAAATGTAACTAGATTAAGAGGAGTATTTAAGACTTTAAAATTCAAGAACAATTTCAATTTGGAGTTCAATAGTTACCTATTAACCAATTGGGTATATTTTGGAAAAGATGTGGTTCCGGTTCAAACCAATGAGGTTATTTCAGTTAATTCATTGTCATTAACTAAAACATTTCAATTAGGCTTTTTATTTTTAGAGAATACCTTATTGTATCAAAAGAGCAGTAATGATATTGTTAGATTACCTGAATTAAGTGCAAAAATCAGGTGGTATGTGAATGGAAATCTATTCAAAAAAGCATTGAGATTTCAGTTAGGAGCAGCTGCTTGGTTTAATACATCATATTACGGAAACGCCTGGAATCCGGCAGCCAGGGCATTTTATTTACAAGATGGGGTATCAATTGGAAACTATCCGGTATTGGATGTATTCTTAACCGGAGAAATCAAAAAGGCCATCATATTTGTGAAATTAGAACATGCCAATATGGATTGGATGAACCAGGGATTTTACAATACACCACATTATCCTTTGCCAATAAGAGCCTTAAGATTAGGTGTTAAATGGAGAATGTATAATTAGATAATTCTTTCTAATTAAGATTCTAATGAATTAGGTTTATAAAATTAAATACTTATCATCAATCGCAGTTTTTTCATTTGCTTCATCAATTCTAAATGCAATTATTTCTATTTGTTTTCCAACATAATTTTGGGGTAATTCAATTAAAATATTTTGTTTATCGGGAGTTACAACAGCGCGTATCATTTTTATATGTCTTTAATAAGAAATATAATGTGTTTGGTATGAAACAAAAAAAGGACTTCTTTATACTCATTCGAATAATTTAGAGTCAATTGGATTTCATTAATAACATAATTACAAATCAATTGAGAAGTATAAAAAGCAATTACTTTAAATGTTTTATATCAATTGGTATTCGTTTTCAAGAATAATATTTTCAAACTATTTTTAACCTATTCCTGATCCGGATAAATTAATGTTTGGAGCTTTTCAATATTCATTGGTTTTTCTACAATATCAATTACAAAAGGGTACTGACTTGCTCTAAGCACATCATTACTTGCGATTGTTGTGCAAAGTAGAATTACTCTGCAATCGCTTATTGGTTGCTTTTGAAGTTCATCTAAAAAGCGCCATCCATCAAAAATTGGCATCGATAAATCTAAAAACAAAATATCAGGTATAATTAATCCGGATTGTAATTTTGTTATTGCTTGTTGTCCGCTTGTTAAATCAACTACATTTATACGTGGATCGAACTTTTGAATTAGCTTCTTATTAACGAAATTATTGATGATATCATCATCAACCAACATAATTAAACTTGGACGTCTACCAGGTTTATAAAATGTTCTTTTTTCATTAAATGATTTAAGGGAATGAATCACATTATTTAATTGATGAACAGCTTCATTTAATTGAAAAGCAGAAGTTTTCAAGTTAGCGATAAGTTCCTTTTTGTTCTCCTGATCAATTCCTTCTTCATCGAACAAAGAACTAAGTCCCATAATATTGGCTATGGGTAAGCGCAAAGTATGTGAAGTTAAATATCCAAAATTACTTATGCGCTTTTGATTTTCTACAAATTCTTTTTCAAGTTGAATATGACCTGATATATCATGCAAAGCCATCAAACAAACATTTCCATTTTCTGATGGATACTTATTAATCAATAATTCAATCCATAATTTGCTACCATTTTTAGGAATAAACTGAACCTCTAATTTAAATCCTGAAAAATTACCGCTTTCCATTAAAACTATCCTTTGTAACAATTCAGAAGGAGTACTTAGGAATAAACTGATTGATTTATTCAGCATTTCCAAACGATGGTAACCCAATAATTTTTCAGCCTGCAGATTAATATCCTTTACAATACCATTCTCAGAAACAAGCACAAAAGATTGCAGACTTTGTTGAAATAAATTTCGTATATCATACTGAGACAAGCTTTTCATGGTATTATAAATATAGCAAAAAAATAATCAAAAAAAAACGTTCCGATTACTAGGTAACCGGAACGTTTTACAATGTTATTGTGAATTGTCTTTTGATTAACGAATAGCAGCTTCGAATAATGGGTTAGTAAAGAAGTTACGGAATTCCATATCATCTTTAGCCATTGTACGTGCTTTTGCATCCATAGATACTGCGCGAGCTAAGTTAGTTGTAACAACATCTTGGTTGTTTAATCTTGCACCACAAACAGCTCTTAAATAATATAAATCCCAAGTTAATTTATCGGTATCCATATTATCGATTGCAGTTTTAGCACCATTAGCATCACCATTTAATAAAGTAGCTAAAGCAGAATTAAAATCTGATTTACCACTTTTTTGGAAACAAGAAACAGCTAAAGGATAATTACCTTTTTTGATAGCAAATAAACCTAAGTTATAATAAGTGTTTTCACCTGCATTTAAAGCATCCATATATAAAGCTTCAGCAGCAGCTAAATCACCTTTAGCACGAGCAATAGCAGCTTTGTTAGCCAATACTTTACCATTTTTAGGGCTTAAACCATCAGCAGTATTTAAATTAGCAGAAGCATCATTTAAATTATTTTGTTTGATTTGAACAGCAGCTAATTCGCAGAAACCTTTCCAATCAGAAGCATTACGAGTATTGTAAGCATTTAAAGCTTCAGTTTTCTTAGCAGCATCAGCAGAAATGATAGCTAAATGATATAATTCGTCATTTGATAATTGTTCATATTTACCATAAAAGTTCATCAAATCAGCTTCAGTTTTGAAAGGTTTAGCACCTAATAGAACCAATTCAGATTTTCTTAATTTAGGAAGAATTTTATCAGCAGCGATTTTCCAAGAAGCTTCATGGTTTCTGCGTAATAAACCTTCACGCTCTTCATCAGAAATACTTGTGTTGTTAATGATAGCTAACATTTCGTTTTTATCAGCAAATTCAGAGTTAGATAACTCAGCAGCGAAACCTTTCCAGTCTTCAGCCAACATATAACCCATTGCAAAATTGCTATCATTTGCTTCTGTGAAACCTAATTTTTTCAATTCTTTTTTGAAATAAGCAAAAGTGCTTTCAGAACGACCTTTTGACAAATCATTGTTTCTAGAAAGTTCACCATCAGGAGAAGCAGTAGCATTAATAGAAATACCTCTGATAACCCAATTAGAATCTTTTTTCAATAAAGCTTTCAAAGCAACAATCTGGTTTTTATTGTTTACCAATTTTCCTTGTTTGAAACCAGGATTAAATTTAGCAACATCCATTGGGAAATAAATTGCCACTGATTTGTTTGACATTTCAGGTTTGTAATTGTCGCCAATCATGTAAACCTCATCTTTAAACTGAACCAAACCAGCAGTAGCAACTGTTCCTTTAACCATGATATCACTTGAAACAGGCACTTCTTTACCTTCGAAAGTGAATCTAGGGTATAATTTTACACTACGCATGTTTGCAGTGTAAGGAATTTTATCTGTGTAAGTAATGGTTCCACCTAACTTTGTGTCAATGGTTAAATCAGCATTAACTTTAGCTTTTGAACCTTTTACAGTAGTTTCTTTCAACTTAATTTCACCACCATCAGCAGTTTTTAAATAAGGTTGGAAATTTACAACCGCTTTAGGTTTAATTGATTTAGGAGGAACAGTTCCGGTAATAGTTACTAATACTGAGTCACCTTTCATCTCCAAAGGGTCTGGAGTTACGGTGTACATGTTCTTCGTAAAGTTAATTGGACCGGTACATGCTCCTAAGAAGAGAGAGCCGGCAATTGTCATAGGGAGAAGTTTTTGTGCAAAATCCTTCATTGTATCTTAATTTTGTGCTACAATTATACTTTATTTGGAATAAAGTTCACCTAATTTTTATCAAATTGTACATTATCAAAATAAAAGGGAAAGCAAAAATTCCCGACTACCTTCAAGTAAGGGACAGCAATTTTACATTGGTCTGTTATACCCGAACAGACCGCCCAGAGCGGGCTCTAGAGAAATGTGGTATGGGCGAGCATATTGAAATAATTAAGCAAAAGATGGAAGAAATTCCTTTTGGACAAATGACTAAAATTGATTTGAAATGAGTGATATTCAACCCATCATAAAACTCGAAGGAGCAAATATTTTTCAAAAAGACAATTTAATATTGTCGGATTTGAACCTAAAAATTTTTCCGGGGGAATTTGTTTACCTTATAGGAACCACTGGAAGTGGAAAAACAAGTCTATTAAAAACCTTGTATGGTGAACTCAAACTGGAAAAAGGTTTAGGAGAAATAGCAGGTTTTCATTTAGACAGTTTAAAAAAGAAGGAGATTCCATTCTTGAGAAGAAAATTAGGAATAGTTTTCCAGGATTTTCAGTTGCTTTTTGACAGAAACGTGGCTGAAAATTTATTTTTTGTAATGAATGCCACCGGCTGGACAAATGAAGAAGAGAAGATTTCAAGGGCAGAGGAAGTGCTTAGTTTAGTAGGGTTGTCTACAAAACTTCACAAAATGCCATTTGAATTAAGTGGTGGAGAACAGCAAAGATTAGTTGTTGCCAGAGCTTTATTAAATAAACCTGATGTGATTTTAGCTGATGAACCAACAGGAAATCTTGATCCTAAAACCAGTGATGATATTTTATCACTCTTGCACCAATTGAGTTCAGCAGGCAATACTGTGCTTATGGCAACACACGATTACAGGTTAATTGATAAATTTCCTGCTAAGGTAATAAGATGTGAAGGTGGAAAAATTACTCTTCCTTCTCAGGAACTTTATCAAGAATAAGTCCACTTAAAACATTTCCATTAAACTTGTTATTATAATTAAGGTTTAATTTTTCATATCTCGATTGAAAATCATCCTCCCCGATTGGCATTGACATCAATTCAGTAATTTTTGCTTTCCAATCGAGGGGGTTTTTAGCTGATATATATAAATCATCAAAGCCCAAACCTTCCAGTTCTTTTTCAGAAGCAATTAAATGTCTGCCATTAAATAATAAGTGAAGTAAAAACTGCTTCATCCCTGTTGTGCCAATAGCAGGCATTAAATTAATTTGTGATTTTTTCACCAAGTTCATCACATCATCATCACTTAAATTTTCTACAAGTCTAATATTGGCGTTTTCTGAAATAGCTTTTCTTAATTCAGGTTTTGCCCCCTCTCCTGCTATAAATAATTCAAAAGGCAATTCTGAAAATACATTTTTTATTAAAAACATCGCAGAGTCGTGGTTGAGCTGTCT